>NZ_BAAGDE010000091.1:0-14656 GCF_054660795.1 Mycobacterium sp. MUNTM1 | reverse complement strand
TCGCCCGGGCAAGCCTCACCCACCACCGCCAACGCCACCGACTCCAACCCCTCAACCGGCAACGCCGCCACCGCCGAGGGGGTCTGGGTCAACACACTGACCCGCTGCCCCACCAGCACCCGATGCAACTCCTGCGGCGAGGCGGTCACCGCCTCAGACACCACCACCAACCGACCACCACGCAGCAACGCACCAAAGATCTCCCACACCGAGACGTCAAACGCCAACGAATGACACAGCGCCCACACCCCGGCATCCGGCAGGCCGGCATCCAACGATCCCAACAACTGGGTCACGTTACGATGAGTGATCCCAACGCCTTTGGGCACCCCGGTAGTACCCGAGGTGTAAATCAAGTACGCGATGTCATCAGCATCCGGTCCCGGCAAAGCCGCCGCTGGGTAGCTACCAATGCGAGGATCGTCGACATCGATAACGGTCAAGCCGTGGCGTTCGAACCGCTCAGCCAGATCCCCGGTGGTAACACCGACGACCGGCCTGGCATCGCCGAGTATGAAATCGATCCGAGAATCCGGTGACGACGGGTCGATGGGCAGGTAGGCAGCCCCAGTTTTGAGCACTGCCAGTATTGACGCGACCGCATCGACTGACCGCGAAAACAGCAGCGCCACAATCTGTCCCGGTCCAGCACCAGCGGCCGCGAGACAATGCGCCAACCGGTTCGAGGCTTCATCCAGCTCGCGGTAAGTCACCGACAGGTCCTCGCACACCAGCGCCACGGCGTCCGGGGTGCGAGTCGCGTGGGTGGCGAACAACTCCGGCACCGACATCGCAACGGTCGATGGGCTGGCCAAAACCGCTTTATTACCAAGCTCTTCCAGTCGGGCGTGCTCACCGGCGTCGAGCAGGTCCACTGATGAGAGTCGCCGGGCGGGGTCGGTGGTGATGGCCATCAACACTCGCTGCAACCGCGCGATCAACGCCTGGACACTGTCCGCGTCGAACACGTCGGTGCGAAATTCCACGTGCCCGGAAATCCCGGCCGACGCACCGGCCTCGGTCCAGTTTTCTTTCAGGAAGAAGACCAGATCCATTTTCGCCGTCTGGGTATCCGCGGCCAGTGGCCTGACTTGAAGATCACCGACACTCAGCCCGGTGGCGGGGACGTTGACCTGGCCGGGAAAGTTGTTCCAGCCCAACATCACCTGCACCAGCGGGTGATGGGCCAGGCTGCGGGCCGGATTGAGCCGCTCCACCAGCACCTCGAAAGGCACATCTTGGTGCTCGTAGGCGGCCAGGCCCCGTGCCCGCACCTGGCCCAGCAACTCGGCCACGCTGGGATCGCCGGCCAGATCCACGCGCAACACCAACGTGTTGACGAAAAAGCCCACCAGTTCATCAAGTGCCGGATCGCGCCGCCCGGCGATCGCAAACCCCACCGCCACATCAGAACTGGCGCTGAGCTTGGACAGCAGCACCGCCAGCGCGGCCTGCATCACCATGAAACCGGTCGCGTTGTGCTCACGGCCCACCCGGGCGATCTGCTGCTGCAGCTGCGCCGGCCAGTCCACCGCCACCCTGGCGCCGCGCTGATCGGCCACCGCCGGATACGGCCGATCGGTGGGCAACGCCAACCGCTCGGGCATCCCGGCCAGCGTCTGCTCCCAATAGGCCAGCTGCGCGGCGATGCGGCTGTCACTGTCATCGAGATCGCCGAACTGCGCGCGCTGCCACAGCGTGTAATCGGCATACTGCACCGGCAAGGGCGCCCACCCTGGTGGGCGCCCCGCGCACCGGCATGCATAGGCCGCACTCAGGTCACGCAGCAACTGCATCGTCGACCAGCCATCGGCGGCGATCTCGTGCACCACGACCACCAACACGTGTTCGTCGTCAGCGACGCGGAAAAGCCGTGCCCGCAAGGGGATCTCGGTGGCCAAATCAAATGAGTGGCGCACCGCGGCGACGACGGCCTGCTGCAGCAGGTTTGCCGGCCACCCGGTGGCATCAGTGACGTCCCACCCGAGATCGGCCTGCTCGGCGGGCACCACCACCTGTCGGGGCACTCCCTCGACCGCCGGGAACAGGGTGCGCAGACTCTCATGGCGGCCCACTACATCGGCCAGGGCCGCAGCCAGCGCGTCGGCATCCAGGCGCCCGCCCAGCCGCAACGGCACCACCACGTTGTAAACCGGTGAGGGCCCCTGCAACTGGTCGGTAAACCACATTCGGCCCTGGGCAAACGACAGCGGCACCACCGCCGGCCGCTCCATCTGCACCAGCGGTTGCAGGCCTCCACCTTGACCGATGCGGGGCGCCAACTGGGCCACCGTGGGCGCCTCGAACACCGCACGCACCGAAAGATCGGCATCCAAACTGGTATTGACCGCGGCGATCAGTCGCATCGCCGACAGCGAATCCCCACCCAAATCGAAGAACGAGTCATCGACCCCGACCCGGTTCAGCCCGAGCACCTGGGCGTAGATGCTGGCCAGGATCTCCTCGGCGGGGGTACTCGGCGCACGATAACTATCGGCACCCTGATACACGGGTGCCGGCAAGGCCTTCCGGTCGATCTTGCCCGAAGAGGTCAACGGGAACTCGTCGAGCACCACAATGTGCGCCGGCACCATGTATTCGGGCAACCACGCGCTCAACCGCTGACGCACCGCGGCGACTTTGGTGTTGGTCTGTGGGTCATTGGTGCAAGTAGTGACTTGGTGTGGCAGATACAGATCGGTCAGCGCCGCCGTCTGTTCGGCGTCAGCCGCAGCGATGAACACCGCATCCACCGTGCCCGGTTGGGCACCCCAGGTGACCGCGACGCGATATCCGGCGGCCTCACCAAGACCGTGTAATTGTTCGGGGACAACGGCATCGGCGTCGTCGGTATGGGCCACAGCGTCGGCTAGGGGCAGACCGCCGGCGAGGGCGCGTTCGATGTGGACGTCGCCGATCAATCCGGCGCGGGGAACGCTACTGACCCGAACGGCGCTCGGGCGCTCACACATCAACCGGGTGCGCAACCTGCCCAGGCCCGCGCAGTCGGCCCATGCCCAGTTGTCCGTGCCGGCCACTGAGCGCACCGGCCTGGGGGATTTATAGACGACAAGGTCATAGCGATACCGGAGGAGTTCGTTATCGGCCATCCCGCGCTTGACTTCGATGCCGAGCCCGGCCACCGACGACTGGTCGTCGGCCCAGGTAGTGAAAAACTCTGGGGCGAGCAGTAATTCGGGCTCGCCAAGCACAGCGCGCTGAACTCGTTGACGAATCTCGGTGGCATCGGCGGCCTCGGTGCGGGCCAGCGCGACACCGGTCTGAAACGCGCCCTGCAGACTGTGGTTACGCACATCGCCGATGAACAATGCCCCGCCCGGTGCCAGCAACCGCATCGCCACGGCCATCACGTCACGCAGATACCCCGCACTCGGGAAGTACTGGACCACCGAGTTGAGCACCACCACGTCAAAGTGGCTCTCCGGCAACCCCTCGACCACATCGGCCGGCTGCACCCGCAACCGCACACGATCCCCCCACTCCTGCGCGGCCACCGCCGCCTGGAGCGTCTGGATCGTGGGCGCGGAAAAGTCTGTACCCCAATATTCGCCACACACGGGTGCGATCTGGGACAGCAGCAGCCCCGAACCCACGCCGATCTCCAACACCCGCTGCGGCCGCAGAGCGTTGATCCGGTTCACGGTGGCCGAACGCCACTCCACCATTTCCTCGAGCGGGATCGGTTCGTCGGTGTAGCTGCTGTTCCAGCCGCGGAAATCCATCCCGAATGCCGGCGCCTCGACCTCAGCCTCGTAGAGGTCGTCATACAGCTGTTGCCACTCTTCGACGACTTCGGCATCGTCATCGGCAATGCTGGTGTGCCCCAGAGTGATGTAGCCGATCAAATGCGGACCGGTGTCGCTGTGGTGCACGCTGGCCGCGGCCTGGGTGACCTGCGGGCAGGCCAGCAAAGTGTTTTCGATCTCACCCAGCTCGATGCGCTGGCCACGCAGTTTGATTTGGGTGTCGGCGCGGCCTAAGTAATCCAGGGCGCCCTCCGCGGTCCAGCGGACCAGATCGCCGGTGCGATACATCCGCGCGCCCGGCTGCCCAAAAGGATTGGGCACGAACCGTTCCGCGGTCAATCCGGCCCGGCCCACATAGCCTTGCGCCACCGCCGGCCCGTCCAGATACAACTCGCCCACCACTCCGGGTGGGGCTGGGTTCAGCCGCGCGTCCAGCACCAGCGCACAGACGCCCGGGATCGGGGCGCCGATGCGCACCGGCTGCCCTGCCGCCAGCGGCGCACAGGTAACCCAGATGGTGGTCTCGCTGGGGCCGTAGCCGTTGAACATCCGCCGACCCGGCGCCCAGGCCGCCACCACCTCGTCCAGGCAGGCCTCCCCCACGGCGATCAGCGTGCCGACCCCGTCTAGCCGGGCCCGATCCAGCGACGACAACACCGTCGGGGTCAAGATGGCCGCGGTGACCCGCTGATCCTGCATCAAGCCGGTCAACGCCTCCGCGGCATACACCCCCGCCGGGGCCACGACCAACGCCGCCCCCGACGCCACCGCCAACAAGAACTCGCCGACCGACGCGTCAAACGTGGGCGCGGCCACCATCAAGACCCGCGCGTCCGCGCCCAACCCGAACGTCGCGCGTTGCGCCGCCGCCCATCCCAGCAAACCGGCGTGGCTGACCGCCACCCCCTTGGGCACACCGGTGGATCCGGACGTGAAGATCACATACGCGCTGTTATCCACACCCAATGGAGCCAGCCGCTCGGCGTCGGTGATCGGATCCACCGGGTACCCGGTGAGGTCCAGACCGTCGATGCGCAGCACCGGCCGCGACCCGACCAAAGTATCGGCGCTGCAGGTCAATACACACACCGCGCCCACCGCGTCGAGCACCGCCGCGATCCGCTCCACCGGATGGGTCTGATCCACCGGCACGTACGCCCCGCCGGCCTTGAGCACGGCCCACCAGGCCACCAGCAACTCGGCAGACCGGCCCATCGCCACGCCCACCGCGCGCTCGGGACCGACCCCCGTCTCGATCAGCGCCCGCGCCAACCGCGTCGACCATTGATCAAGCTCGCCGTACGACAGCTCCCGACCACCATCGATGACCGCAATCGCGTCCCGGTCGGCGGCCACCGCCGCCGCCAACAACTCCGGCGCCAGCCCCACCGGCGCGGTCCTCCCGGCACCCGACCACTCCGACAGCACCAGATCACGCTCACCACGATCCAGCAGGGACACCTCACCCACCGTCAGCGAAGCATCGGCGGTTACCGCCTCGATCACCCGGCCAAACCAGCCGACCAACCGCTCGATGGTGGACCGATCAAACAAATCGGTGGCATACATCACCAGTCCGGCAGCCATCGGCGCACCGGCGTCCTCGCCGGGCAGTTCGCTCAGCTCGATATCCAGATCGAACTTGGCGGTGCGGGTGAATACCGCGAACTGCTCGACGCTGACTCCCTCCAGCGTCATCTCGGGGCGCGCATTGTTCTGGAAGACCAAGAGCACCTGGAACAGCGGATGATGCGACGCGGAGCGCACCGGGTTGAGCTGCTCGACCAGCAGCTCGAACGGGACATCTTGGTTGCTGTAGGCATCCAGCGCCTTGTGGCGCACCTGCTCGAGCACCTCACTGAACCGCTGCGCAGGACTCACCCCCACTCGCAACACCCAGGTGTTAACGAAGAACCCGACCAACTCATCGAGTGCCGCATCCATTCGCCCGGCGATCGGCGCGCCCATCGTGACGTCCTCGCCGGCCCCGACTCGGTGCAACACCACAACCATGGCCGCCTGCAACACCATCGAGACCGTCGCGTTGTGCGCCGCCGCCAGGGCCTTGACCCCCGCCCAGGTCTGCGGGTCGATGCGCATCGGCACCTCATCACCGCGGTAACTGGGCACCGGCGGGCGGGGCCGATCCGGCGGCAATGACACCACCTCGGGCAGATCGGCCAGCTGCTCTCGCCAATACGCCAGCTGCCCGGCGATCACACTGTCGGGATCGGACTCGGCACCCAACCAATCCTGTTGCCACAGCGTGTAATCGGCATACTGCACCGGCAACGGCGCCCAATCCGGGGCCCGGCCCTGCCGCCGCGCCCGATACGCCTCACCGATATCCCTGGCCATCGGAGCCAGCGACCAACCGTCAAAAGCAATGTGGTGCACCACAATCCCCACCACATGCTGCTCGGGACCCACCGCATAGATCTGGGCCCGAATCGGGATCTCGGCCGACAAATCGAACCGGTACCCGGCCAGGGCCACCAACTCGGCGACCACATCCTGCTCGGTCAATGACATTACGACCGCGTCCCCACGCCGCCACATCCCCGGCTCGGCCGGCACCACCTGCTGCAACGGCACACCATCGATGTCGGGAAATACGGTGCGCAACGACTCGTGCCGCGCGATCACATCATCGATAGCCGCCCCCAGCGCCTCGACATCCAGCTCTCCGCTGATCCGAAACGCGGTCGGAATGTTGTAGGTCGCCACCCCGCCCTCGAACCGGTCCAGGAACCACAACCGCTGCTGGGCAAATGACAACGGCACCACCGCCGGTCGCGAGCCGGCCGCCAACGGCTTACGCCCGCCCCCATCGGCGCCGATACGCGGCGCCAACTGGGCCACTGAGGGCGCCTCGAACAGCGTGCGCACCGCCAGGTGGGCATCCAGGGCGCTGTTGACCGCAGCGATCACCCGCATCGCCGACAACGAATCCCCGCCCAAATCGAAGAACGAATCATCAATGCCGACCCGCTCTAGCCCGAGCACCTCCGCGTAGATGCCGGCGAGGATCTCCTCGGTGAGAGTAGCCGGGGCGCGGTAGCCATCGCCCTCGGTGTATTCGGGTGCCGGCAAGGCGCGGACGTCAAGCTTGCCGTTGACCGTCAGTGGCAACGCGTCGATCACCACCACCGCGGCCGGCATCATGTAGGTGGGGAGCCGCTGACCCAACCGGGCCCGAATATCGGCCGGGTCAGCGGCTCCGGTGATGTAGCCGATCAGGCGCTTGTCGCCGGGGCGGTCCTCGCGGGCAACCACTACCGCCTGCTCGACACCATCCAGTTCGGCCAGTGCCGCCCGGATTTCACCGAGTTCGATGCGATAGCCGCGGATCTTGACCTGCTCATCGGCACGACCCAGATAATCCAGCTGCCCATCGGCACCCCAACACACCAGGTCCCCGGTGCGATACATCCGGTGTCCCGGCGCCCCGAACGGGCAGGCCACAAACCGCGACCCCGTCAGCCCCGCCCGGCCCACGTATCCATACGCCAGCCCACCGCCGGCCACATACAACTCCCCGACCACCCCGGCCGGCACCGGACGCAACCACCCATCCAGCACGAAAAAGCCTAGGTGCACCAACGGCACCCCGATGGGGCTGACGCTGCGGCCGACGTCGGCCACGCTGATCTCGCGGAAGGACGCATGCACCGTCGTCTCGGTGATGCCATACATGTTGATCAGCCGCGGTGATCCCGGGTGCCGGCGCAGCCACGCTCCAAGACGCTGAGGTTCGAGCGCCTCGCCGCCGAACACCACCGTGTCCAGCGTCAGCCGAGATTCCAACTCAGGTGCCCGAGCATCGACCGTTTGCAACGCATAAAACGCCGACGGCGTCTGACTCAAGACGCCGACCCGTTCGGCAATCAGCAACGCGCGCAGGTCTTCTGGCGAGCGGACTACCTCCTCGGGCGCCACCACCAGCCGCCCACCATGCAACAGCGCACCAAAAATCTCCCACACCGAGAAGTCAAAGGCCAACGAATGACACTGCGACCACACTTGCCCCGGCGACAGTTCCAGATCAGCGTCCAGTGCCGTCAGCAGCCGAGTCACGTTGTGGTGAGGGATGGCCACACCCTTGGGCACCCCGGTGGTGCCCGAGGTGTAGATCAGGTAGGCGATCTCCTCGGGCGCCGGCGCCGGCAAGCACCTGCACGGGCAGCCGGGCAGGCGAGGATCATCGACATCAATGACCGGCAGACCACATCCGTCGAGCCGGTCGGCCAGGCCGGCAGTAGTGATCGCGGCGATCGGTGCGGCATCGGCGACCATGAACTCCATCCGCGCCGCCGGCACGGCCGGGTCGATCGCCAGGTAGGCCGCCCCGGTTTTGAGCACCGCCATTATCGCTACGACCGCCTCGGCCGATCGCGGCAATAGCAGCGCCACACGCTGTCCCGGGGCGGCGCCCAGACCGATCAGTAAGTGCGCCAACCGATTCGACGCTTCATTCAATTCCCGGTAGGTCATCGAACGGCCGTCGCAGGTCACCGCCGGCGCTTCGGGTGCGCGCATGACCTGGGCGCCGAACATCGCCGGGATCGACACCAATGCGGGTGCGGGCCGGGTCAACACCGCCCGGTTGCCCCACCGATCCAGGCGGCCGCCCTCATCGTCGACGAGCACATCCACCGATGACAACCGCTGGCCGGCATCGGCGGTCATTTCCACCAACACGCGCCGCAACCGCTCGATCAGCGTGTCGATGCTTTCGGTGTCGAACACGTCGGTGCGGAACTCCACCGTCCCACCGATCCCGGCGGGCTCACCGGCCTCGCTCCATCGTTCGGCCAACGAGAACGTCAGATCCATTCGGGCGGTGCGGATGTCCACCGGCATCGGCGTGACCTGCACATCACCCAACGCGAAACCGGCGGTGGGGTCCCCGGCGAAGTTCTGCCACGCCAGCACCACCTGCACCAGCGGGTGATGGGCCAGGCTACGCGTCGGGTTGAGCCGCTCCACCAGCACCTCAAAGGGCACATCCTGGTGCTCGTAGGCTGCCAGGCTGCGTCCCCGCACCTGATCCAGCAGCTCGGCGACACTGGGATCCTCGGCCACATCCACGCGCAACACCAAGGTGTTGACGAAAAAACCCACCAACTCGTCCATCGCCGGGTCGCGCCGACCGGCGATCGGGAACCCCACCGCCACATCGGAACTCGCGCTGAGCTTGGAGAGCAGCACCGCCAGCGCAGCCTGCATCACCATGAAGCTGGTCGCGTTGTGCTCGCGGGCCAGCCGATGAATTTGTTGCTGCAGCTCGGCCGGCCAGTCCACCATCACACTGGCGCCGCGGTAATCGGCCACCGGCGGGTAAGGCCGGTCGGTGGGCAACGCCAACCGCTCGGGCAGCCCGGCCAGCTGGTGTTCCCAATAGGCCAGCTGCGCGGCGATGCGGCTTTCACTGTCCTCGAGGTCACCGAACTGCGCGCGCTGCCACAGCGTGTAATCGACATACTGAACCGCCAGCGGCGCCCAGCCCGGGGCCTGCCCGACACACCGGCTGGCATAGGCCACCCCCAGATCAGCCACCAGCGGTGCGATCGACAAGCCATCGGCGGCGATATGGTGCACCGCAGCCACCAGGACATGCTCGTCGTCGGCGATGCAGAAAAGCCGTGCCCGCAACGGGATTTCGGCGGCGAGGTCAAACGGAAGACGCACCGCCGCCTCGATGGCCTCCGCCAGCCGGCTTGCCGACCAGCCGGTGGCATCGATGATCTGCCAGCCCAAGTCGGCCCGCTCGGGGAGCAACACCAGCTGTTGGGGGATGCCGTCGGGGGCGACGAACAGGGTGCGCAGGCTCTCGTGACGGCCCACCACATCGGCCAACGCCGCGCCCAACGCGCCGGCATCCAGCCGCCCGTTCAGCCGCAACGCCACCGCCATGTTGTAAACCGATGACGGCCCCTGCAACTGATCGATAAACCACAACCGCTGCTGGGCAAACGACAACGGCACCACCGCCGGCCGCTCCACGGCCACCAACGGCGCCAGCCCACCCCCCTCGACACCGATACGGGGCGCCAACTGAGCCACCGTGGGCGCCTCGAACACGGTGCGCACCGCCAGGTGCACGTCCAGCCCGGCGTTGACCGCGGCGATCACCCGCATCGCGGAAAGCGAATCCCCGCCCAAGTCGAAGAACGAGTCATCAACCCCGACCCGCTCGAGCCCGAGCACTTGGCCGTAGATGCCGGCCAGGATCTCCTCGGTGGGAGTACTCGGGGCGAGATAACCGTTGCCCTCGGCGTATTCGGGCGCCGGCAAGGCGCGGACGTCGAGTTTGCCGTTGACCGTCAATGGCAGCGATTCGATCACCACCACCGCGGCCGGCACCATATAGTCCGGCAACCGCTCAGCCAATTGTGTGCGCAGGTCGGCCGGATCGGCGGTCCCGGTGACATAACCCACCAGGCGCTTATCGCCCGGGCGGTCCTCGCGGGCGATCACTACCGCCTGGTCCACGCCATCCAGGTCGGCGAGCACCGCCCGGATCTCCCCGAGCTCGATGCGGTAGCCACGAATCTTGACCTGCTCATCAGCACGCCCCAGATACCGCAGCTGACCGTCAGCGCCCCACCGCACCAGATCCCCGGTGCGGTACATCCGCTGGCCCGGCGCCCCGAACGGGCACGCCGTAAATCGCGACCCGGTCAACGCAGCCCGGCGCCAATAGCCGACCCCGACTCCTTCACCGGCCAGATACAGCTCCCCGACCACCCCGGCCGGCACCGGACGCAACCACTCGTCGAGCACAAAGAACGCCGCCCTGGTCACCGGCGAACCGATCGGCGGGAACCCCGATCCCGCGGTCAGCGGCGCACTCTTGCACGCCCACATCGTGGTTTCGGTCGGACCGTAGACGTTGACCATCGCCCGTCCCGGCGCCCACCGATCCACCAACTCCGGCGGGCACGGCTCGGCGCCGATCACCAACGCCGCCGCCTCCAGCCCCTCCGGCGAGAGGACGCTCACCGCGGATGGAGTCTGGGTCAGCACCGTCACGCGTTCACTGACCAGCAACGCGTGGAACTCTTGCGGTGAGCGAGACACCGACTCGGGCACCACCACCAGCCGCCCGCCGTGCAGCAACGCGCCCCAGATCTCCCAGACCGAGAAGTCAAACGCGTAGGAGTGGAACTGCGTCCAGACTTGTCCCGGCGTCAGCTCCACGCCGATCTGCAGCGAGTCGAACAGCTGGGCGACATTGTGGTGCGTGACGGCCACACCTTTGGGCACCCCGGTGGTGCCCGAGGTGTAGATGATGTGGGCCAGGTCGTCAGGGGCCGCCACCGAGACCGCTGTGCTGGGTTGCGCTTCCACAGCGCCGTCGTTGACATCGATGACCACCAGGTCAAATCCATCGAAGCGGTCGGCCAGATCGGTGGTGCTGATCGCGGCCATCGGCGCGGCGTCGCTGAGCATGAACTCGATCCGGGCCGCCGGCAGCGCCGGGTCGATCGGCAGATAGGCCGCACCGGTCTTCAGCACCGCCAAGATCGCCACGATCGCCTCGGCCGACCGCGAAAACAGTAGCGCGACAGACGCATTCGGACCCACGCCGTGGCTGATCAGCAGGTGTGCCAACCGGTTGGCCGCGGCATCGAGCTCCCGATAGGTCAGTGATCGGCCCTCACATACCAGCGCCACCGCCTCCGGGGTGCGGGCTACCTGTGCGGCGAACAATGCCGGAATCGACACCGGCGTGCCCGCCGGTTGGTTCAACGCCGACCGATTACCCCACTCCTCCAGCCGGGCATCCTCACCGGCATCCAATACGTCCAGCGACGACAGTGACCGGGACGGGTCGGCGGTCATCGCCACCAACAGCCGTTCCAAGCGCCGCGCCAAATCCGCGGGGTCAAAGGCCGAAAACGGCTGCCCGGCACCGGCTGTGCTGAAAAGCTGCTCGTCGCCAACCCCATAGAACAACAGCCCAAAGTGACCTATCGGACCAAAAGTGGTGTAGGTCGCTGTCGCTGGGATACCGGCAAGGTCCAGGGTCAGTCTGGCCGGCACGAAATTCAGAACGACGCGATTTGCCGCCCGCCCGAGACCGCGAACGTCACCGTCCCCCTCGAAAAGGTGCACCGGAAACCGCTGATGTTTCACCGCTTCTCGTACTCGCGTGTTTACGTGCTGGCAGAATTCGCCCACTAACGATTCCGGCGACGCCGACAAGACCAGCGGTACCACCCCGGCAACCATCCCGGGAAGCAGCTTTGACGCCGGGTCCATTCGCCTGCTGACCGGGAAGTTGAGCACCACCTCTGAACCGTCAGCCTCGAATCCACCTACCAAGAGCGCGCAGGCCGCGGTGAGGACCGATGACCGACGGATGCCCAACCGCTTGGCCAGTTCTTTGATTCGGCTGACGACTAACGGGTCCAATTGAACTGGCTCAGAGGGCCAATACGAATCCCGATCGCTCTCGGCCTGAGGCACTCGTAGATCCGGTCCGCTTTTCTGGGGAAGGTTCTCGCTCCAGTAGGCCTCATCTTCCAGATAATCGGTGGACGCTTCGTACTCTGCCTCGCTGCTCACCAGGTCCTGCAGCGAACCGAAGAACGCGGGAGAAATCGGCGTGCCGGCAACGATCGCAGAGTAGATAGTTGCGATTCGACGGCCTACGAGGCCGATGCCGGTGCCGTCGACGATTATGTGGTGGCTGCAGATGAACCAGTAGTATTCGTCAGGCCGCGTTTGGAATAACGCGAATTTGAAGAGCGGGCCGGTGAACGGCATCGGCGTGCGTTGGATCGCGGATGCTCGTTCGTTGGCTTCCTGCACGGCGTTGTCTGAGTCGCTCAGGTCGTAGAAGGCCAGCTCGACATCCGGGTAGTCGATCGCCCGTTGGAAAACCTGGCCATCCGCCTGGAAGAACGCGGCCCGGCATGCCTCCGCCTCTTGCACCGCTTGGCTGATCGCCCGCTGGAGGGCGTCACGGTCTACCGGACCCTCGATTTTGACGAACAGGCCAAGCTGCCACTCCGTACCGAGTTGACCCGTTTCCTGCGCAAGCCAAATATCTAGCTGTCCGCGCGTCAGCGGGTATGCCTGATAGTCGCGAGCCGTCGCCCGCCCGGACGGTTCAACTATCAAAACCATGGCCCGCCAGCCTCTCGCGCAGACTCTTCGGCCGTATGTCGGCCCAGTTCTGTTCGATGTACTCCAGGCACGCAGCGCGATCCGCTTCCCCGTAAACCACCTGCCAGCCGGCTGGAATCTCGGCGAACGCCGGCCACAGGCTGTGCTGCTCCTCATCGTTGATCAAGACGAAAAAGCTGCCGTTGTCATCGTCGAAAGGATTGGTACTCACCGGTCCTCCAAATCCTCAATTTGGCGCGGGTCGAACAGTTCGCTGCAATAGCTATTTCGACCGATGGTTCTAGGGCTTGGCCCGCAACGGTCCCGCCCCGTTGCATGATTCAGAGCGTTGTGGGTTTGAAACCCGCTGTCTGGCTTATTAAGCCGGGTAGCGTAGTCAAAGCGCGCACATAGAGTGGTAGACGCATGCCAGCGGAGCGGCTTGCGTAGTGACAGGCAAACGCTCATCGAAGATGCGCGTGCTAGCGCGGATTTCATTCTGCAACAGCGTGTTTCGTCAAAATTGACGACTCTAAGCGATAGCCAGAGACCTCGGCCGCAAAGGCCATGAGTGTCGTTGCAGGACACCTTGCACGGCGGCCAGAACCCGTCGTTTGCCCTGGGCCTGTTTCACATTGGTAAGCGGAAGAGCCCGCCCGACTGCACCGAGACTGCGACAAGCAGTCCCGTCGGCGGTCAGTCGACACGTAGCCGACCGCGAGCTACAGCTCCCCGGCGTCGATGGCTTTCTTGACTTCCTGCGCGTGGGCCACCTGTGCGGCGGTATACCCGACCAGCAGCGCCACCCCGCCGAGCAGGACGACTACCCCAGCCAGCCACAGCATCCCGTAGGTGTAGCCCCGGTCCAGCGCGTGCAACTGAGCGGCATTCATGGACTGCACCGGACCGAGGGTGCCGCCCAGGGATAGTGTGCGCGACGTGATGGCGGCCTGGACGATGACCAAAATCAGCGGTCCGCCCAAGGTCTGCAGCATCACTGAAATCGCCGATGTGGGCCCGATGCGGTCGAAACCGACGCTGGCGATCACCGATAGCGTGAGCGGCACGAAGATCGCGCCGATACCGATAGCGCCAACGATCAGCGACAAAACAAGGTTCGGAACGTAGGGCATGCCGCGGTTGAAGGTCGAGCCGTACAGCGTCGCGCCCAGAATCAAGCTGGCGCTGGCGATCACCACCACCCGCGGCGAGAACCACATCACCAGCTTCGACGCCACACACACCCCGATGGCCACCCCGATGCCGAACGGGATGAAGGCGATGCCAGCGCGCAGCGGACTGTAGCCCATGATGGTCTGCACGTACAGGCCGACCAGCACGGTCAGGGTGAAGAACACTCCACCGGCAAGGAACGTGGCCGCGAACGCGGCCAGCCGGTTGCGATCGAAGAACAGGTTGAACGGCACGATGGGATTCTCGGCTGTGCGCTCCACCACGACGAACGCCACGAAAGCGGCCAGAGCCACCACGCCTGAACCGATCGTGATGGCCGACCGCCACCCCGCCTCCGGGCCCATCGAGAGACCGAACACCGCGGCGGTACAGGTCAGCGTGGCCAGTACAGCCCCGGTGGCGTCGAGCTTCATCCGCTCCTTCTGCGTTTCGTGCCGTGTCATGGCGGCCAGATAGATCACCGCCAGCCCGATCGGTACGTTCACCAAAAACGCCAGCCGCCACGACACGTCGGTGAGCGCCCCGCCCCCCCCCCCCCCCCCCCCCCCCCCCACCCCCCCCCCCCCCCCCCCCCCCCC
>NZ_BAAGDE010000090.1:0-15089 GCF_054660795.1 Mycobacterium sp. MUNTM1 | reverse complement strand
GTTCTGGGAACTCACCGCCGACAAAAACCTGCGGTCGTTCGACGACGTGGTGGCGCGGCTGGGCCGTAATGCCGCGGTGCGGGGCCGGACGGGCGCGGCGCCGGGGTGCTGGGCCGCCCGGGCTGCAGACGGTCCCGCAGGAATTCGTCGCGCTCGTTCATGGGCTCCTCGCATGCCGGGCGGTCGTTTGTCGCGCCGATGGACCGGCCGCGACGAACGTATTACGTGATAAGCGCCACGGTCCAACCTGCGACGCGGGGTGTGACCAATTCCCGTCCAGTATCTCCCGCCGCGGCCTGGGTGCGAACCCGCAAACGCGGCCGTGCACGGCCTCGGGCCGCCGCGATGGCCCGGCCTGGGTGTTGAGCACGCTCACACCCGCGCCCAGCAACCTCGCCGGCCCGGTCGAAGCGCACCCCAGCAAACTCTTTGCGCCGGCCCGCGCCGTACCGGGAATTCCCGGAATACGCGCAGCTATGGGAAGAATTCGTGGCCTGGGGCAGCGGGCTGGCAGAATGGTGGATCAACGGCAGCAGCGAAATTCACGGCGCTGCCAGCTGGCGGTTAGACTTGACGAAGTTGGCATGTCAGGCGGGTATTGTCATATCGTTTTACGACTTGTCGAGACCGGTTCCAGGCCACCGTTCAGAGCTGAACGGACATCCCTGACAGGATCACTTCCGCCTGGGGCACAGCCCATCGAGACAAGACCGACGGGGTTCTAGCCCGCAACCTCCGGGTGCGACCTCGGTGGGACCGCTGCTAACGGCCGCGCAGAACGTTCAGGTGAAGGGTCAGGTGCATATGACGCCCAAGCGCGTCGGGTTATACAACCCCGCGTTCGAGCACGACGCGTGCGGGGTTGCCATGGTCGTCGATATGCACGGCCGTCGTAGCCGCGACATCGTGGATAAGGCAATCACTGCGCTGCTGAACCTCGAACACCGGGGTGCCCAGGGCGCGGAGCCGCGCAGTGGTGACGGCGCCGGCATCATGCTTCAGGTCCCGGACGCCTTCCTGCGCGAGGTCGTCGACTTCGAGCTGCCCCCCGAGGGCAGCTATGCCACCGGCATCGCCTTCCTGCCGCAATCGTCCAAGGATGCGGCGACGGCGTGCGCCGCGGTGGAGAAGATCGCCGAAGCCGAGGGCCTCACGGTGCTGGGCTGGCGCAACGTCCCGATCGACGACTCGTCGCTGGGCGCGTTGTCCCGCGACGCGATGCCGACCTTCCGCCAGGTGTTCATGGCGGGCGCATCCGGGATGACGCTGGAGCGCCGCGCCTACGTGGTGCGTAAGCGCGCCGAGCACGAACTGGGCACCAAGGGCCCGGGCCAGGACGGCCCCGGACGCGAAACCGTCTATTTCCCAAGCCTTTCCGGCCGCACATTCATCTACAAGGGCATGCTGACCACGCCGCAGCTCAAGGCGTTTTACCTTGACCTGCAAGACGATCGGTTGACCAGCGCGCTGGGCATCGTGCACTCGCGGTTCTCCACCAACACCTTCCCGTCGTGGCCGCTGGCGCATCCGTTCCGCCGCGTCGCACACAACGGTGAGATCAACACCGTCACCGGCAACGAGAACTGGATGCGGGCGCGCGAGGCGCTGATCAAGACCGACGTTTTCGGGACGGAAGCCGACGTCGAGAAGTTGTTCCCGATCTGTACGCCGGGGGCATCCGACACCGCGCGCTTCGATGAGGCGCTCGAACTGCTCCACCTGGGTGGGCGCAGCCTGGCCCACGCGGTGTTGATGATGATCCCCGAGGCCTGGGAACGCAACGAGTCCATGGACCCGGCGCGCCGGGCGTTTTACCAGTACCACGCCTCGCTGATGGAGCCGTGGGACGGCCCGGCGTCCATCACGTTCTCCGACGGAACCATCATCGGCGCCGTGCTGGACCGTAATGGCTTGCGCCCCTCGCGAATCTGGGTCACCGAGGACGGCCTGGTGGTCATGGCGTCCGAGGCCGGTGTGCTCGACCTGGACCCGGCCAAGGTGGTCCGCCGGATGCGGTTGCAGCCCGGCCGCATGTTCCTGGTGGACACCGCGCAGGGCCGCATCGTCTCCGACGAGGAGATCAAGGCGGAGCTGGCCGCCGAGCACCCCTACCAGGAGTGGCTGGACCGGAATCTGGTGCCGCTCGACGACCTGCCGCAGGGCAACTACAAGCGGATGCCGCACGACCGACTGGTCAAGCGGCAGCAGACATTCGGCTACACCTACGAGGAGCTCAACCTCTTGGTCGCGCCGATGGTGCGCACCGGCGCCGAGCCCATCGGGTCGATGGGCACCGACACCCCGGTCGCGGTGCTCTCGCAGCGGCCCCGGATGCTTTACGACTACTTCCAGCAGCTCTTCGCGCAGGTGACCAACCCGCCGCTGGACGCCATCCGCGAGGAGGTGGTGACCAGTCTGCAGGGCACCACCGGCGGTGAGCGCGACCTGCTCACGCCCACCGAGCGCTCGTGTCACCAGATCGCGCTGTCGCAGCCGATCCTGCGGAACCGGGAGCTGGCGAAGCTGGTCAACCTCGACCCGGAGGACGAGGTCAACGGTCGCCCGCATGGCATGCGTTCCAAGGTGATTCGCTGCCTGTACCCGGTCGCCGAGGGCGGCGCCGGACTGGCCGCCGCGCTCGAGGAGGTGCGCGCGCAGGCGTCGGCGGCGATCGCCGACGGGGCGCGCGTGATCATCCTGTCCGACCGCGAATCGGACGAGAACATGGCGCCCATCCCGTCGCTGCTGGCGGTGGCGGGGGTGCACCACCACCTGGTGCGCGACCGGACCCGCACCCACGTCGGACTGGTGGTGGAAACCGGTGACGCCCGCGAGGTGCACCACATGGCCGCGCTGGTCGGCTTCGGTGCGGCGGCGATCAACCCGTACATGGCATTCGAGTCCATCGAGGACATGCTCGATCGCGGCGTCATCGAAGGCATCGACCGCAAGACGGCGCTGAGCAACTACATCAAGGCCGCCGGCAAGGGCGTGCTGAAAGTCATGTCCAAGATGGGCATTTCGACGCTGGCGTCTTACACGGGCGCCCAGTTGTTCCAGGCGGTCGGCATTTCCGAGGACGTGCTCAGCGAGTACTTCACCGGCTTGAGCTGCCCCATCGGCGGCATCACCCTGGACGACATCGCCGCCGACGTCGCCGCGCGGCACGCGCTGGCGTACCTGGATCGGCCCGACGAGCGGGCGCACCGCGAGCTCGAGGTGGGCGGGGAATACCAGTGGCGCCGCGAGGGCGAGTACCACCTGTTCAATCCCGAGACCGTCTTCAAGCTGCAGCACGCCACGCGCACCGGCCAGTACAAGGTGTTCAAGGATTACACCCGCCTGGTCGACGACCAGAGCGAGCGGATGGCGTCCCTGCGTGGGTTGCTCAAGTTCCGGGCCGGGATCAACCCCCCGATCCCGCTGGACGAAGTCGAGCCCGCCAGCGAGATCGTCAAGCGCTTCTCGACCGGCGCGATGAGCTACGGCTCGATCTCCGCCGAGGCGCACGAGACGCTGGCCATCGCGATGAACCGGCTGGGTGGCCGGTCGAACTGTGGTGAGGGCGGCGAGGACGTCAAGCGGTTCGACCGCGATTCCAACGGGGATTGGCGGCGCAGCGCGATCAAGCAGGTCGCCTCCGGGCGGTTCGGCGTCACGTCGCACTACCTGACGAACTGTACCGACATCCAGATCAAGATGGCCCAGGGTGCGAAACCTGGTGAGGGAGGCCAGCTTCCGGGGCACAAGGTGTATCCGTGGGTCGCCGAGGTCCGCCACTCCACCCCGGGTGTCGGCCTGATCTCGCCGCCGCCGCACCACGACATCTACTCCATCGAGGACTTGGCGCAGCTGATCCACGACCTGAAGAACGCCAACCCGTCCGCGCGGGTGCACGTGAAGCTGGTCTCCGAGAATGGCGTCGGTACGGTGGCCGCGGGGGTGTCCAAGGCCCACGCCGACGTGGTGCTGATCTCCGGGCATGACGGCGGCACCGGTGCGACGCCGCTGACGTCGATGAAGCATGCCGGGGCTCCGTGGGAGCTGGGGCTGGCCGAGACGCAGCAGACGTTGCTGCTGAACGGATTACGCGACCGGATCGTGGTCCAGGTCGACGGCCAGCTCAAGACCGGGCGCGACGTGATGATCGCGGCGTTGCTGGGCGCCGAGGAGTTCGGCTTCGCCACCGCGCCGCTGGTGGTCTCCGGTTGCATCATGATGCGGGTCTGCCACCTGGACACCTGCCCCGTCGGGGTGGCCACCCAGAACCCGGTGCTGCGCGAACGCTTCACCGGCAAGCCCGAGTTCGTCGAGAACTTCTTCATGTTCATCGCCGAAGAGGTCCGCGAATACATGGCGCAGTTGGGCTTCCGCACGATCAACGAGGCGGTCGGCCAGGTGAAGTCCTTGGACATGACGCTGGCGCGGGCCCACTGGAAGGCGCACCGGCTGGACCTGGCCCCGGTTCTGCACGAGCCGGAGTCGGCGTTCATGAACCAGGACCTGTACTGCAGCTCGCGCCAGGACCACGGCCTGGACAAGGCGCTGGACCAGCAGTTGATCGTGATGAGCCGCGAGGCGCTGGACTCCGGAACGCCGGTGCGGTTCTCCACGACCATCAGCAACGTCAACCGCACGGTGGGGACCATGCTCGGCCACGAGGTCACCAAAGCCTATGGCGGACAAGGGTTGCCGGACGGGACAATCGACATCACCTTCGACGGGTCGGCGGGCAACAGCTTCGGCGCGTTCGTGCCGCGCGGCATCACGCTGCGCGTCTACGGCGACGCCAACGACTACGTCGGTAAGGGCCTGTCGGGGGGCCGGATCGTGGTTCGGCCGTCGGATGATGCGCCCCAGGACTACGTCGCCGAGGACAACATCATCGGCGGCAACGTGATCCTGTTCGGCGCGACCAGCGGCGAGGCGTACCTGCGCGGCGTCGTCGGCGAGCGGTTCGCGGTCCGCAACTCCGGGGCGCACGCCGTCGTCGAGGGCGTCGGCGACCACGGTTGCGAGTACATGACCGGTGGCAAGGTTGTCGTCCTCGGTCGCACCGGCCGCAACTTCGCGGCGGGCATGTCCGGCGGTGTGGCCTACATTTACGACCCGCAGGGCGAATTCCCCGGCAATCTCAACGCGGAGATGGTCGAGCTCGAGAGCTTGGATGAAGATGACTACGAGTGGTTGCACGGCATGATTCAGGCACACGTTGATGCCACCGATTCCGCTGTCGGCCAGCGCATTCTGGGCGACTGGGCGCAACACCAACGGCACTTCGCCAAGGTGATGCCGCGGGACTACAAGCGGGTGTTGCAGGCCATCGCCGAAGCGGAACGCGACGGCGTGGATGTCGACAAGGCGATCATGGCGGCCGCGCATGGCTGATCCGAGCGGCTTCCTGAAATACACGCATCGGGAACTGCCGAAGCGTCGGCCTGTCCCGATTCGGTTGCGCGACTGGCGTGAGGTCTACGAAGAATTCGACAACGAGACCTTGCGCGAGCAGGCGACCCGTTGCATGGACTGCGGTATTCCCTTCTGCCACAACGGTTGCCCGCTGGGCAACCTGATTCCGGAGTGGAACGACCTGGTGCGCAGGGACCGGTGGCGCGACGCCATCGAGCGGCTGCACGCCACCAACAACTTCCCGGACTTCACCGGGCGCCTGTGCCCCGCTCCCTGCGAGCCGGCCTGCGTGCTCGGCATCAACCAGGATCCGGTGACGATCAAGCAGATCGAGCTGGAGATCATCGACAAGGCCTTCGACGAGGGCTGGGTGCGGCCGTTGCCGCCGGACACGAAGACCGGAAAGAAGGTCGCCGTGGTCGGTTCCGGGCCGGCGGGTCTGGCCGCCGCCCAGCAGCTGACTCGCGCCGGTCACACCGTCACCGTCTTCGAACGGGCCGATCGCATCGGCGGACTGCTGCGCTACGGCATCCCGGAATTCAAGATGGAAAAGCGCGTCCTCGATCGCCGGCTGGACCAAATGCGGGCCGAGGGAACCGAATTCCGCAGCGGGGTCAACGTCGGGGCCGACATCACCGCCGAGCAGCTGCGCGCCGACTTCGACGCCGTGGTGCTGGCCGGCGGTGCCACCGCGGGGCGTGATCTGCCGATTCCCGGTCGTGAGCTGGACGGGATCCACCAGGCCATGGAATACCTGCCGTGGGGTAACCGCGTGCAGGAGGGCGACGACGTGCTGGGGCCCGACGGGCAGCCGCCGATCACCGCCAAGGACAAGAAGGTCGTCATCATCGGCGGTGGCGACACCGGGGCCGACTGCCTGGGCACCGCGCACCGCCAGGGTGCGACGATCATCCACCAGTTCGAGATCATGCCGCGCCCGCCGGAGACGCGCGCCCCGTCCACCCCGTGGCCGACCTACCCGCTGATGTACAGGGTGTCCTCCGCGCACGAGGAGGGCGGCGAGCGGGTGTTCTCGGTCAACACCGAGGAATTCGTCGGCGTAGACGGTCACGTGACGGCGCTCAAGGCGCACGAGGTGACCATGCAGGACGGCAAGTTCGTCAAGGTGGAAGGGTCCGAATTCGAACTCGAGGTCGACCTGGTGTTGCTGGCGATGGGATTCGTCGGGCCCGAAAAGGAGGGCCTGCTCACCGACCTCGAGGTGAAGTTCACCGAGCGCGGCAACGTCGCCCGCGGCGCCGACTTCGACACGTCGGTACCTGGCGTCTTCGTCGCCGGTGACATGGGGCGTGGCCAGTCGCTGATCGTCTGGGCGATAGCTGAGGGCAGGGCCGCCGCGGCCGCGGCGGACCGATTCCTGATGGGGTCGACCGCGCTGCCTGCGCCGGTCAAGCCCACCGCGGTACCGCTGCAGTAGTAACACCAGTCACACCAGAAACACGCCCCGCTTCGCTCGGCGAGTCTCCCACTGTTTGCCAGACGGTTGGTGTCTAATAACCCGTTGTGAGCCCGCTCACATGGGTGTCACACCGGTTTCCCGGTTGAACGGCCGATCGCAGGAGAGATTCTTGTGCATATTCACCCATTACCCCGGACACGGATGGGGCGAATCGCCTGGTCATGGTTGCGTCACCCGGTGAAAAGTCGTGAGTTTCCCGCGAAGCACGAGCGTCTGGTAACCGCTCAGGACTTGCTGCTCTTCGGCGCGTGATCGCCCGGCCGACGCCGTTACCGGCGTGCGGCGGGTTTGCTCAGGATGCGCCTGGCGGGATTTCCGCCGGGTGGCCCCGGATGCGCCCCGAAAGCGGCCCTCACCGCTCCCATAGGCCCGAGTCGCGGATCGCCTCGGCGAGCGGCTCCAGCACGGCCGGGTCGTGCGGCGGCGGCAGGTAGACGATGCCGAGATCCAGGCCTTCGGCGGCCAGCCCGGCGGCGTCCGCGATGACCTTCCCGTAATCGAGATCCGGCTCCAGCCGCAAATGGGCCGAGAGCGTGATCTCCTTGGGGTCGCGGCCGATGTCCGCGCAGTGCGAGGCCAGCACGTCGCGCTTGTGGGCGAACACGTCCGGCGGGCCGCCCACGAAATTCCAGTGCTGGGCGTAGCGGGCGGTGATCCGCAGGGTGCGCTTCTCCCCGCTGCCGCCGATGCAGATCGGCGGGTGCGGCCGCTGCGGACCCTTGGGCTCGTTGCGGGCGCCCTTGAGCTGGTAGAACTTGCCGTCGAAGTCGGTGGTCTCCTGGCTGAGCAGGCTGGTCAGCACCTCGCACGCCTCCTCGAAGCGGTCGAAGCGTTCCTTGATGCTGCCCAGCTCGATGCCGTAGGCGCCCGACTCCTCCTCGTTCCAGCCGGCGCCGATCCCCAGTTCGAGCCGCCCGTTCGAGATGATGTCGAGGGCGGCCGCCATGTTGGCCAGCACCGCGGGGTGGCGGTAGTGGATCCCGGTCACCAGGGTGCCCACCCGCAGGCGCTTGGTGGCCTGCGCGAGCGCGGTCAACGTCGTCCAGCCCTCCAGGCAGGGGCCGCTGCTGTCGGAGAAGATCGGATAGAAGTGGTCGAAGGTCCACCCGGACTCGTAGACCTCGATGTCATCGGCCGCTTGCCAGACGGCCAGCATCTGTGCCCAGGTGGTGTTCTGCGGAGAAGTCTTGAAAGCGAATCGCATGACACCGACGTTAGCCGGTGTTTATGAAGGGCAACTAAACTCAGGCGCACGATGACCTGTGGCTCCCTCGGAATGGACACCAAGATCACCCTGCTGGCGGCGGGGCTGATCTTCCTGCTCGCGCTGATCCTGGGCGTGTGGAAATACCGCGAGATGATGACGTCGGAGAACCACCTCGCACATCCCTACGTCGACATCGCGCACCGCGCGGCGCTGCTGTATTCGTTCGCGACGCTGCTGCTTGCGGTCTTCGTTCAGCTGAGCGCCTGGCCGGTGTGGGTGAACCTGACGGCCGCGGGCGTGGTCGTCTTCTTTTTCGTGGCGGCCATCCTGGCCTACATCAGCCACGGGGCGCGGCGCGACACCGTCAACCAGTTCGAAAGCGCCGACCGGCGAACCGCGGTGGCGATGGCGTTTCTGATCGCCGGGGAGATCGGCGGGTTCAGTGTGCTGCTAGCCGGGTTCGTCGCCGGCCAGATCTTGTGATGCGCGGAGGTCTGGCGGTGACCAGCGGCGCCCGGCTTCGCCGCGCCTGCAATCACCGCGCGGGCACACTGGAGTCATGGATCCGGTAGCGGCGTTACGGCAGATCGCCTACTTCAAGGACCGCAGCCGCCACGACCCAAGGCGCGTGATGGCGTACCGCAACGCGGCCGACATCATCGAGGGCCTCGACGAGGCGACCCGGGAGCGTCACGGCCAGGCCAACAGCTGGCAGTCGCTGCCGGGGATCGGCCCCAAGACGGCCAAGGTGATCGACCAGGCGTGGTCCGGCCGCGAGCCCGACCTGCTGGTCGAACTCCGTTGCACCGCCGAGGATCTCGGTGGCGGGGACATCCGTTCCGCGCTGCGTGGCGACCTGCATCTGCACTCCAACTGGTCCGACGGCTCGGCGCCGATCGAGGAGATGATGGCGTCCGCGGCGGCGCTGGGCCACGAGTACTGCGCGCTGACCGACCACTCGCCGCGGCTGACCATCGCCAACGGCCTCTCGCCCGAGCGGTTACGCAAACAGCTCGACGTGATCGACGGCCTGCGGGAGAAGTTCGCGCCGATGCGCATCCTGACCGGGATCGAGGTCGACATCCTCGACGACGGCAGCCTCGATCAGGAACCCGAGCTGCTGGAGCGCCTCGACGTGGTGGTGGCCAGCGTGCATTCCAAGCTGTCGATGGACGCCCCAGCGATGACGCGGCGCATGCTGCGCGCGGTGGCCAATCCACACGCCGATGTGCTGGGGCACTGCACCGGCCGGCTGGTGTCGGGCAATCGCGGCATCCGGCCGGAATCCAAGTTCGACGCCGAGGCGGTGTTCACGGCGTGCCGCGAGCACGGCACCGCGGTGGAAATCAACTCCCGGCCCGAGCGCCGCGACCCGCCGACCCGGCTGCTGAACCTGGCGCGGGAGATCGGGTGCGTGTTCTCCATCGATACCGACGCCCACGCGCCCGGACAGCTGGATTTCCTCGGCTACGGCGCCCAGCGCGCGCTGGACGCGGGCGTGCCCGTCGACCGGATCGTGAACACGTGGCCGGCCGAGCGGCTGCTGGAGTGGACTGGCGCCAACTGAGGCGCCGTTCAAACCCGCACCGTTTCCGCGCGTTCGGGAACCGGTTCGGCGCTGCGGCCGGGCATCTGCACGAGGTTGGCGCCGGCGACGGCCGCGCAGGTCGCGGCCGGAATGAGCAGCGCGTAACCGCCCAATTCAGCGCCGAACACGATCCCGGCTATGCCGCCCGCGAGAAACAGCAGGAGCGTCGTCGCCAGGATCGCGGCATTCCACTTCTTGATGCCGTGCAGCCGGCTGCGGCCGAGCATCAGTCCGAGGTCGGTGACGGTCCCGGTGAAGTGGGTGGTTCGGATCGCCATTCCGCGGAAGCTGGAGGTCATCCCGTTCTGCAGGCCGAGCGCCGCCGCGGCGAACAGAGCCTGTACCGCGGTCTGCTCGATTCCCAGGGCGTGGATCTGCGCCTTGACGATGGTTTCCTCGACCCCGGCGGCGGCCAGTACCAGCAGCGCGGACTCCAGGAACAGCACGGCGGCGTGGCGGGGACCCGCGAGAACCTGGGTGGGCGCGAGGATCAACCCGGCAACCGTCGCCCCGGCCAGGAAGCCCAGAAAGATTGCGCCGAGCACGTGGCCTTCGTAGAGCCACGGGTTGGCCGTGTTCATGCCCAGCTGGGTCGTGATCGCGGTCAGGTTGCCGACGGGCAACGCCAGGATCAGGATCGCCACCGCGTTGACGAAGCCCGCGGATAGGGCTAGCACCGCGCTGTAACCGAGCAGGAGGCCCTCGCGCGGCGGGCCGCTTTCGCGGGCTTTGTCCGGTGGCGGCATCGTGTTCAATCACTCGCTTTCGACGTCGGTTTTTCGCCACCCTAACAAGCGGGCCGCCGGACAAGCCGCGCCCGCAGCCGTTTTCAAATCAACCTCAAATCATCGAAAATAGCTGCGGCAGAATCGCTTTGGTGGGATCGGTGCGAGCCGTTCAGTCCGGTAGGTGCGGCATCCCTGTACCCAGGTCGCGGCCGACCAAAACCGCGGGCGTCAACGCGGACTTTCCGTAGCGATCCCGCACCCGGTCGATCGCCGCGTCGATCGCGAGCCGGTTCTCGTCTTCGGCGAACGGCAGCATCAGTTGCTGGGAGCCGCCGCGGTCGATGCCCGACACCGCGAAGCCGACCAACGTCAGGCCGCGGTGGGCGATGAGCGGTGCCGCGTCCGCGACCAGGCGTCGCGCGGCGGCCAGCAGGGGTGCGGTGGACGATGTGGCCCACGGCAGCGTGTGCGACCGGGTCGCGCGGGTGAAGTCGGCGAAGCGCAGCCGCAGCACCACCGTGCGACCGGTGCGTCCCACGGCTCGCATGCGGCCGGTGATGCGGTCGATCAGATTGACCACTACGGCGTCGATCTCGTTGGGCGACATGGTGTTTCCAGCGCGGCCCAGCGCGCGCTGCGCGCCGACGGACCGGCGACGGACCCCGGTGGTCACCCGCCGGCGGTCGATATTGCGCGACAAAGCGTACAGCTGGCGACCCATCGCACCGCCCACCATGGAGCCCAGCGCGGACTCGCTGAGCTCGGCGACGTCGGCGACGGTCACGATGCCGTGCGCGCGCAGCTTCTCGGCGGTCACCGCGCCCACACCCCAGAGCCGGCGCACCGGCAGCGGCCGCAGGAAAGACAACTCCTGGTCGGGCGGCACCAGCAGCAGACCGTCCGGCTTGGCCTCCTGGCTGGCGACCTTGGCGAGGAACTTCGTGCGGGCGATGCCGACGGTGATCGGCAGCCCGACGCGGTCGCGCACGTCCGCCCGCAGCCGCTCGGCGATCGCGACCGGCGTGCCGCCGACCCGGCGCAGCCCGCCGACATCGAGGAAGGCCTCGTCCACCGACAGCGCCTCGACGATCGGGGAGCAATCCCGAAACACGTCGAAGACGGCGTCACTGGCGCGCGAGTAGGCGCTCATCCGCGGAGGCACCACGACGGCCTGCGGGCACAGCCGCCGGGCTTGGGAACCGCCCATGGCGGTGCGGACGCCGTAGGCCTTGGCCTCGTAGCTGGCGGCCAGCACCACGCCGCCGCCCACGATCACCGGGCGGCCACGCAAGGTCGGGTCGTCGCGCTGTTCGACGGACGCGTAGAAGGAGTCGAGGTCCGCGTGCAGGATCGACGCATCGCACCGCACGAACATATGTTCGCATAGAGCGCCGACAAGCGGCTGTCAGCAGCCGTCGCCGTAGACGCTGCTGACCCAGATGTGCACCAACGTGTCGAGCAGTTGCTCGCTGGGCACCGACGGTCGCCCCTCGGCGAACGCGCTGAGCATGACCTTTTCGTTGAGCAGGTTCAGCGCCGCGGACAGGTTGTGGGCCGGCAGCGTCACCGGCGCCGCGCCGCGGGCGCGCTCGGCTTCGATCACGGTGGTGATGTGGTCGACCCATTTCTGCATGAAGCGCGACCACAGGTCGTCGACATCCTTGTTGCTGCGCGCCGCGTCGGCGGCCAGTGACACCGCGCGATGTGCGCCGAAGGTCTCGACGAACACGTTGATTCCGATGCGCCACAGCGCTTTCAGATCGGCGGGTGGGTTGGCGACCATGGTCTCCAGTGCGGAGTCGGCCTCCATGATCACGCGCTCGAAGAGGGTGAGCAGCACCGCGTCCTTGGATGGGAAATAGAAGTAGAACGTCGGCCGGGACAGGCCGGCGCCCTTGGCCAGGTCGTCGACGGAGATATCGGCGAGCGGGCGTTCCCGCAGCAGTTGCTCGGCGGTCGACAGGATGGCCAGTTCGCGGTCGTCGCCGGACGGGCGCGCCGAACGCCTGCCCCGGTGGGTGCGGGCGGAACCGACGGTAGTCACGGCCGTTACTTTACACGTTGTTGAAAGTTTCGACACGGTGTTGACTAGTTCAACACTGCGTTGATAGCTTTGGGTTCATGACTGAGCATCTTGACGTCCTCATCGTCGGCGCCGGAATCTCCGGCGTGAGCGCGGCATGGCACCTGCAGGAACGCTGCCCGACGAAGAGCTACGCCATCCTCGAACGCCGCGCCGACCTGGGCGGGACCTGGGACCTGTTCAAGTACCCGGGCATCCGGTCGGACTCGGACATGTTCACCCTGGGCTTCCGGTTCAAGCCCTGGCGCTCGGCGAAATCGATCGCCGACGGGGCCTCGATCAAGGCCTACATCAAAGAGACCGCGGTCGAGAACAACATCGAGCCGAAGATCCGCTACCGGCACCGGGTGGTGGCCGCCGACTGGTCCGACACCGACAACCGCTGGACGGTGACGGTCGAGAGCGACGGCCGGCAGAGCGAGATCACGTGTTCCTTCCTGTTCGCCTGCACCGGCTATTACAACTACGACGAGGGCTTCTCGCCGACCTTCCCGGGCTCGGACGACTTCGGGGGCACCATCGTTCACCCGCAGCACTGGCCGGAGGACCTCGACTACGCGGGCAAGCGGATCGTCGTCATCGGCTCCGGTGCCACCGCGATCACCCTGATCCCCGCCCTGGTGAACTCGGGCGCGGGTCACGTGACGATGCTCCAGCGCTCGCCGACCTACATCGGCTCGCTGCCGGGTGTCGACCCGTTCGCCGAGAAGGCCAACCGGCTGCTGCCAGACCACCTCGCGCACATGGCCAACCGCTGGAAAGCCATCGCGTTCAGCACTTTTCAGTACCAGCTGTCCCGCAAGGCGCCGGCCTACATGCGCAAGACACTGATGACGATGGCGCAGCGGCGCCTGCCCGAGGGCTACGACGTCGAAAAGCACTTCGGCCCGCGCTACAACGTGTGGGACGAGCGGTTGTGCCTGGCCCCCGACGGCGACTTCTTCCGGACCATCCGGCACGGCAAGGCCGACGTCGTCACCGACACCATCGACCGGTTCACCAAGACCGGCATCAAGCTCACCTCAGGTGAGGAATTGGCCGCCGACATCATCGTCACCGCAACGGGTCTGAACATGCAGCTGCTGGGCGGCGTGCAGCCGACCCGCAACGGCGAGGACGTCGACCTGACCTCACTGATGACCTACAAGGGCCTGATGTTCTCCGGCATGCCGAACTTCGCCATCACCTTCGGTTACACCAACGCGTCCTGGACGCTGAAGGCCGACCTGGTCTCCGAGTTCGTGTGCCGGTTGCTGAACTACATGGACGCCAACGGTTTCGACTTCGTGGAGCCGCAGCATCCGGGTGAGGACGTCGACGAGCTGCCGTTCATGGACTTCACGCCCGGCTACTTCCGCCGTTCCATGCACCTGCTGCCCAAGTCGGGGTCGCGTGCGCCGTGGCGGCTCAAGCAGAACTACTTCTTCGACATGCGCACGATCCGGCGCGGCAAGGTCGACGACGAAGGCCTGAAGTTCGCGAAAAAGCCCGCACCGGTGACGGTTTAGCGGATCACTGGCCTACGGCGACGACGACGATCCCGTCGTCGTCGCTGTAGGCGATCTCGCCCGGCACGAACGTCACCCCGCCCAGGGAGACCTCGACGTCGCGCTCGCCGGCGCCGGTCTTGGTGCTCTTGCGGGGATTGGTGCCCAACGCCTTGATGCCGATGTCCATGCCGCGCAACGTGGCCGAGTCGCGCACCGCGCCGTTGACGATGAGCCCCGCCCAGCCGTTGGACCGGGCCAGCTCCGCGATGACGTCGCCGACCAGCGCGGTGTGCAGGGAGCCGTCGCCGTCGATGACCAGGACCCCGCCGCCGCCCGGTTCCGAGAGCACCGATTTCAGCAGCGCGTTGTCCTGAAAGCACCGCACGGTACTGATCGGCCCGGCGAATTCGGCCCGCCCGCCCAACTGGCGGAACTGCACGTCGCAGCTGCGTACGTCGGGTCCGATGCTGTCTACGAGGTCGGCCGTCGGCCGGAATGACACCGTCACCTCTGACACGTTAGACGCCCGCCGCTCAGCGGCGGCGCAGCTGGCGGATGAGCAGGATGGCCAGCAGGCTGACGGCCAGGGCGACGATCAGTGGCACTGGAGATTGGCCCACCGCCGGGCCGGGGACCGCGGGAGAGACCGGGTTGTTGGCGGCCTCCACGGTGGACTTCGCCTGTGCGGCGGCATCTTTGGCGGCGGCGGTCAGGTCGCCGTTGCTTTCCGCCCGCTGCTGCACGTCGACCGGTTGCGCGGCCGGCTGCTCGGGTGGTTTCGGTGGCGCGGGTTCGGCGTTCTTTGCCGGCACCTTCTTGGCGGGTGCCTTCTTGGCTGGCGCCTTTTTGGCGGGCGCCTTCTTCGCAGGTGCCTTTTTGGCCGGCGCTTTTGCGGTCTTTTTCGCCGCCTTGGCGGGCGGCTTCTTCTCCGGTGGGATGCCGGCACCGTCGGGTGCGCTGTTGGTTGGGTCCTGCGGGTCTGCCATGCGGCCGCTCCTTGAGCTCCTCTGTCGTCTTTCCCCTAGCTCAGCGGGTTCACCGTCCCATCATGCCAGGGCGGCTTGCGGCGCCTCCGGCACCGGTCGTCGGCCCCCGCCCTCACCG
>NZ_BAAGDE010000089.1:0-15740 GCF_054660795.1 Mycobacterium sp. MUNTM1 | reverse complement strand
CTTCGCCGCTACAACACTCGACGAGGCCACTCCGCATTGGGCGGACGACCACCAATCAGCCGGCTCGCCGCCTGACAGCAACGTGTCAGGTCACGACAGCTAGCCGCCGGGTGCCCGCCGGACCGCGTCGGCGGCCAGCATCACCTCGCGGGCGTGCGTGGGGCTCGGGTTGTGGCCGAACCGCGTCACGGCGTTGCACAGCCAGGCCAGTGCCGAGCGCAGCTCGGCGTCGGTGGCGGCGTCGCGGTGCAGCGTCAGCTCCGTCAGCGCCTGGTCGAGCCCGGAACGTCGCACCTGCGTTGCCTTCTCGACCCGCTTGAGCAGATCCTGCAGCGGTCGGGGACCCGCCGCGCCGGCATCATCGCGGGGACCCCGCCGCCTGAACCACAACCCGTCTTTTGGAATAGGCGCCAGTGTAGGGGGTTGCCACGTCCTTTGCGCGTCGGCGAATTTGCAACATCTGCATCATCAGTCACAGCGCGGCTCCCCGGATTCGGGCCGCCGATCGCTTACTGTGCACAGACGATGACCCTGTTACGTTCCGCATCATGCCTGGCAGCGGCGCTTTTCCTGATGGTCGCCCCGGCCACCTTGGCGGCACCGGCGAGTCTGCCGCTGGGCGCGCCACCGGCCAACGCCGAACCCGGAGCCGAACCCAATGCCGCGCCCCCGGACTGCCCGTACAAGGTGAACACCCCGAAGGCCGTGGATTCGTCGGAGGCACCCACCGCCGGGGACCCGCCGATCCCGCTGGCCGTGCCCGCCAAGCCGGTCGGCGGTGACGCGCTGGGCAGCTGCGGCATCGTCGCCGCGCCGAATACGCCCGCGCTGCCGGGCGACGTCTCCGCCGAGGCCTGGCTGGTAGCGGACCTGGACAGCGGCGCCGTCATCGCGGCCAAGGACCCGCACGGGCGGCACCGCCCGGCCAGCATCATCAAGGTGCTGGTCGCGATGGCCTCCCTCAACACGCTCAACCTGAACAAGTTGGTCCCCGGAACCGCGGACGACGCCGCCGCCGAGGGCACCAAGGTCGGCGTCGAGGAGGGCGGCGTCTTCACCGTCAACCAGCTGCTGCACGGGCTGCTGATGCACTCCGGCAACGACGCCGCCCACGCGCTGTCCATGCAGCTGGGCGGCATGCAGCAGGCGCTGGAGAAGATCAACGTGCTGGCCGCCAAGCTGGGTGGCCAGGACACCCGGGTGGCGTCGCCGTCGGGGCTGGACGCGCCCGGCATGAGCACCTCGGCCTACGACATCGGGCTGTTCTACCGCTACGCGTGGCAGAACCCGACGTTCGCCGACATCGTCGCGACGCGGACATTCGACTTCCCCGGCCACGGCGACCACCCGGGCTACGAGCTGGAGAACGACAACCAGCTGCTCTACAAGTATCCGGGCGCCCTGGGTGGCAAGACCGGCTACACCGACGACGCCGGCCAGACGTTCGTGGGCGCGGCCAACCACGACGGGCGACGGCTGGTGGCGGTGCTGCTGCACGGGACGCGGGTGCCGATCGCGCCCTGGGAACAGGCCGCGCACCTGCTGGACTACGGCTTCTCCACGCCGCAGGGCACGCAGGTCGGCTCGCTGATCGCGCCCGACCCGTCCCTGGCGTCGGCCAAGCACGACGCCGCCGCGGACCCGCTCGCCAATAACGCCGCGGCCGGCGGGATCATCCCGTCGGCGGAGGCCATGCCGATCCGGGTGGGCGTGGCGGTGATCGGCACCATCGTGGTGTTCTCGCTGATCATGATGGCCCGCTCGATGAACCGCCGACCACTTCACCGCTGAGCGCCGTGGCAGGCCGATCGTGGCGCGGACTGCTGGTCGGGCTGACCGCCGCCAGCGTGGGCGTCATCTACGGCTACGACCTGTCCATCATCGCCGGGGCGCAGCTGTTCGTCACCGAGGACTTCGGGTTGTCCACGCGCCAGCAGGAACTGCTGACCACGATGGTGGTGATCGGCCAGATCATCGGGGCGCTGGGCGCCGGCGTGCTGGCCAACGTGATCGGGCGGAAGCGGTCGGTGGTGCTGATCCTGTTCGCCTACGCGGTTTTCGCGCTGCTGGCCGCGTTCTCGGTCTCGTTTCCGATGTTGCTGACGGCGCGGCTGCTGCTGGGGCTGACCATCGGCGTGACGGTGGTGGTGGTCCCGGTCTATGTGGCGGAGTCGGCGCCGACGGCGGTGCGCGGTTCGCTGCTGACGGCCTACCAGCTGGCGATCGTCAGCGGCCTGATCGTCGGCTATGTGACCGGCTACCTGCTGGCCGGCACCCACAGCTGGCGGTGGATGCTGGGGCTGGCCTGCGTGCCCGCAGTGTTGTTGTTGCCGTTGGTGTTTCGGATGCCCGACACGGCCCGCTGGTATGTGTTGAAGGGCCGGATAGACGACGCCCGGCGCGCGCTGCTGCGGGTTGAGCCCACCGCGCAGGTCGACGACGAGCTCGCCGAGATCGGCCGCGCGTTGAGCGAAGCTGCGCCCGGCGCCCGGGGTGGCTTCACCGAAATGCTGCGGCCCCCGTACCTGCGGGCCACCGCCTTCGTGGTCGTGCTCGGCTTCCTGATCCAGATCACCGGCATCAACGCGATCATCTACTACAGCCCCCGGATCTTTCAGGCCATGGGCTTCACCGGCAATTTCGCGCTGCTCGGGCTGCCGGCCCTGCTGCAGGTCGCCGGGCTGGCGGCGGTCGGCGCGGCGCTGCTGCTGGTCGACCGGGTGGGCCGGCGGCCAATCCTGTTGTGGGGCACCGCCATGATGATCGTCGCCGACCTCGTGCTGATGGCGGTGTTCGGTCAGGGCTTCGGCGGCGTGGTCGCCGGGTTCGCCGGCATCCTGCTGTTCATCATCGGCTACACCATGGGCTTCGGCTCGCTGGGCTGGGTGTACGCCAGCGAAAGCTTCCCGTCCCGGCTACGCTCGATCGGGTCGAGCACCATGTTGACCTCCAACCTGGTGGCTAACGCCATCATCGCCGCCGTCTTCCTGAGCCTGCTCCATTCACTGGGCGGCGCAGGGACTTTCGCGTTGTTCGCGGGGCTCGCGGCGGTCGCGTTCGTCTTCGTGCACCGGTACGCGCCGGAGACCAGGGGCCGCCAGCTCGAGGACATCCGCCACTTCTGGGAAAACGGCGGCCGATGGTCGTGATCGCCGCGGGCACCATGGTGCTCGGCGGTCAGGTCTGCCGCCCCGGCTGGCTGCAGACCTCCGGCGCAGAGATCGCGGCCTGCGCACCCGGCCCGCCGCCTCACCCGGCCGACCGGGACTTCCCCGATTGCACTGTGGTGCCGGGGTTTGTCGACATGCACGTGCACGGCGGCGGCGGCGCGTCCTACACGGACGCCGACGGCATCGCCGGCGCCGCCGCGTTCCACCTGCGGCACGGGACCACCACCACGCTGGCCAGCCTGGTGACCGCCTCGCCGTCCGAGCTGCTGGCCGGGGTGCGCGCGCTCGCCGAAGCCACCCACCGGGGCACGGTCGCGGGCATCCACCTGGAGGGGCCGTGGCTGAGCCGCGCGCACTGCGGCGCCCACGATCGCACCAAGATGCGCGAGCCGGACCCGGGCGAGATCGACGCGGTGCTGGCCGCCGGCGACGGCGCCATCCGGATGGTGACGCTGGCGCCCGAGCTGCCCGGGGCCGACGCGGCGATCCGTCGTTTCGTGGACGCCGGAGTCGTTGTGGCGGTGGGACATACCGGCGCCACCTACGAGCAGACCCGGCACGCCATCGCGCTGGGCGCCACGGTCGGCACGCATCTGTTCAACGCGATGCCGCCGCTGCACCATCGCGAGCCCGGCCCGGCGCTGGCCCTGCTGCGCGACCCGCGGGTGACCGTCGAGGTGATCGCCGACGGCGTGCACCTGCACCCCGACGTGGTGGCATCGGTGATCGCGGCCGCCGGGGCGGACCGGGTCGCGGCGATCACCGATGCGATCGCCGCGGCGGGCCGGCCCGACGGAGCGTTCCGGCTCGGGTCGGTGCACGTCGACGTCGTCGCCGGTGTCGCACGGGTGCGCGGGACGCCGACGATCGCGGGCAGCACCGCCACCATGGATCGGCTCTTCCGCACCGTGCATGCCGACGCCGGGCTGCCCGCCGCCGTGCAGACGACCGCCACGACGCCGTCGCGCGCGCTCGGCCTGCCACGAGTCGGCGAGCTGAGGCCCGGCTACGACGCTAATCTCGTTGTGCTGAAAGGTGATTTGGGTGTATCGGAGGTCATGGTGCGCGGCACCTGGCGGGACCATCCGCGGGATGTTTGTTAGCATCGAGCCCGTCAGCACATGACACCGGACGAGGGGCCCCGTACCCGGCCAGCGACAAGACGGCGCCGTGGAGGTGCGTGATGGCCTGGCTCGTCCTGATTGCGTCGGGAATCCTGGAGGCGGTGTGGGCGACCGCCCTGAACAAATCCGACGGCTTCTCCCGGCCCGGACCGTCGCTGATCTTCCTTGTCGCCGTGGCGCTTTCGATGACCGGGCTGGGGATCGCCATGCGCACCCTGCCCATCGGAACCAGTTATGCGGTCTGGGTGGGCGTCGGCGCGGCGCTCACGGTGGGCTACGCGATGCTGGCCGGCGACGAACCGGCGTCGTTGCTCAAGCTGGTGCTGATCGGCGGCATCGTGGCCTGCGTCGCGGGCCTGAGGCTGACCGGTTAGCGAGCGCGGCGGGTGAGCCGGGCGATCCGGGAAAGCGTCAGCGCCCCAACGGCTCCCAATGCCATCGCGGTCAGGGTCTGGCGGGTGTTGAGGCCCTCGTCCATCTGAATCCGCGGCGCGATGATCGCCGGGGCCGGCGGCGCGACGGGTTGACTGCGCGGGTCGTTGGACGCGGTCGCAGCCCACGCGGTGCAAAACAGCACCAGATACGCGGTGATGTAAGCGAACACCATCAACCCCAGCACCGGGCCGAAGGCTGCGCCCGCCGGGCTGCGCAGCACCGTCCGCAGATAGATGGAGGCGACCTGTTTGAACACCTCGAAGCCGATCGCCGCGATCAGCCCGGCCCGCATCGAGTCGACCAGGCTGACCTTTTCGCGCGGCAGGCGGGCGATCATCCAGGTGAACAACAGCCAGGACACCAGTGTCGAGATCAGGATCGAGATCAGCCAGAAGAGCCAGTCGAACACCACAAACTGCGGTATGCCAAGCCATTTCAACAGCGCGCGCATGGGCGCTGCATGGCCGACGGTGGTCAGGGCGACGGTGGCCACGATCACCGCGAACGTCCCCGCCATCGCCAGCAGGTCGGAGAACTTGTTGCGCACGAAGCCCGGTGACTCGATCTGCTCGTCCCACCACATCTCCGTCAACGCCTGGCGCAGGTGCGATATCCAGCCCAGGCCCGCCCACACCGCGGTGGCCAGACCGATCACGCCGACCGACGTGCGGGCGTCGATGGCCGAGTTCATCAACTCCTGCAGCTGATTACCCAGCGTGCCGGTCACCTGGGCGCGGATGTGGTCGTCGATGGTGCTCAACAGCTGCGGCCGGCGGGCGAGCACAAACCCGAAGACCGCGAAACCGACCATGAGCAAAGGAAACAACGCGAAGATGGTGTAGTAGGTGAGGCCGGCCGCAAAGAACCCGCCGTTGCGCTCGTCGAAACGCTGGTAGGCGCGGATGACGTGGTCGATCCACCCGTAGCGGGCGCGCAGTCGATCGAAAAAGCCCGGCTCGGCCGGCTCACTCATCGCACGACTCCAAATGAGTAGCGGTACTAGCTCCTTTGGATCTAGTTCCCTTGTGGAAGAAACCCAAGCCGATCGTAAACCCGCTGGACCGTTTTCCCGGCTACATCGTTGGCCTTTTCCGCCCCGGCCGCGAGCACGGCCTCCAATTCGGCGACATCGGCGGTCAGTTCGTCGACCCGGGCCTTGATGGGGGCGACGAATTCGACGACCGCCTCGGCGGTGTCCTTCTTCAAATCGCCGTAACCCCTTCCGGCATAGCCCTGCACGAGCGCGTCGATCCCGACACCGGTGACCGCGGCCTGGATGCTGAGCAGGTTGGACACGCCCGGCTTGGCCTCTGTGTCGAAGCGGATCTCGCGCTCGCTGTCGGTGACCGCGGAGCGAATCTTCTTGGCCGACACCGCCGGTTCGTCCAGCAGGTTGATCAACCCGGCATCGGTGGCCGCCGACTTGCTCATCTTCGACGTCGGGTCCTGCAAGTCGTAGATCTTCGCGGTGGCCTTCGGGATGAGCATGTCGGGCACCACGAACGTCTCCGGGAAGCGGCTGTTGAACCGCTCGGCGATGTCGCGCGCCAACTCGAGATGCTGACGCTGGTCCTCACCCACCGGCACCAGATCGGTGTCGTAGGCCAGCACGTCGGCCGCCTGCAGCACCGGGTAGGTGAACAACCCCACGGTGGTGGAGTCGGCGCCCTGGCGCAGCGACTTGTCCTTGAACTGCGTCATCCGCGAGGCCTGCCCGAAGCCGGTGAAGCAGCCCAGCACCCAGGCCAGCTGGGTGTGGGCCGGCACCTGGCTCTGCACGAACACGGTGCTGCGGGCGGGGTCGATGCCCAGCGCCAGGTACTGCGCGGCCGTGATCAGGGTGCGCCGGCGCAGCGCCTCGGGGTCCTGGGCGATGGTGATGGCGTGCAGGTCGACGACGCAGAAGAACGCGTCGTGATCGTCCTGCAGCGCGACCCACTGCGTGACGGCCCCCAGCGCGTTACCCAGGTGAAGCGAATCGGAGGTGGGCTGCACGCCGGAGAAAATCCGGCTGGATCCGGTAGCGGTGCTCATGATGCATCCGATCTTTTCACGCGCGGGCGCCGCGGCAGCACGCACCGACCCCCGATGTTGCGGTACCGGCGGTACCGCATTTAATGTCGGGTTATGCGCAAGCTCGTCTGCTCGGCCCCTTCCTCGTGAGCCCCGCTCACTCGGCGTCGCCTTCGGCCCGTTCGCCGATCCACCTTGGCTCCGGGGAGCCGGTCCTGATGCTGCACGGATTCCTCATGTCGCAGACGGTGTGGGAGCCGGTCGCCCCCCGGCTGGCCGACACCGGCCGCTTCGAGGTCTTCGCCCCCACCATGGCCGGGCACAACGGCGGGCCCTACGCGGGCACCTGGCTGCTGAGCTCGTCGGTGCTGGCCGACCACGTCGAGCGCCAGCTCGACCAGCTCGGCTGGGAGACCGCCCACCTGGTGGGCAACTCGCTGGGCGGCTGGGTCGCCTTCGAGCTGGAACGGCGTGGGCGCGCACGCAGCGTGACCGGCATCGGCGCCGCGGGCGGATGGACGCGGTGGAGCCCGGTGAAATTCGAGGTCATCAGCAAGTTCATCGCGGGCATGCCGGTGCTGGCGCTGGCCCGGCTGCTCGGGGAGCGCACCCTGCGGCTGCCGCTGAGCCGGCGGCTGGCCACCCTGCCGCTGACCGCGACGCCCGACGGCATCAGCGAGGAGCAGCTGCGCGATGTCGTCGACGACGCCGCGCACTGCCCGGCGTACTTCCAGCTGCTGGTCAAGTCGCTGCTGGATCCCGGCCTGCTGCAGCTGGCCGACACGGCGGTGCCCGTCCAGCTGGTGCTGTGCGAGAAGGACCGGGTGGTGCCCGCGAGGAGGTTCAACCGGCACTTCACCGACTACCTGCCGCCGGGAACGAAGATCACCAAGCTCGACGGCGTCGGGCACGTGCCCATGTTCGAGGCGCCCGAGCGGGTCACCGCGACCATCGCCGACTTCATCGACGGATGCGCAGGCGGGGCCGACCGGCAACGGCCATCGGCTAGCTAGCCAGCTGTTTTTCCAGGTTCTCGGCGATCGAGTTGAGGAATTCCTCGCTCTGCTGCCACTCCTGGTCGGGGCCGATCAGGATGGCCAGGTCCTTGGTCATCTTGCCGCTCTCGACGGTGGAGACCACCACGTTCTCACACGTCTGCGCGAACTCGATCACCTCGGGGGTGTCGTCCAGCTTGCCGCGGTGCGCCAGCCCGCGCGTCCAGGCGAAGATCGAGGCGATCGGGTTGGTCGAGGTCGGCTTGCCGGCCTGATACTGGCGGAAGTGCCGGGTGACGGTGCCGTGCGCGGCCTCGGCCTCGACCGTCTTGCCGTCGGCGGTCATCAGCACCGACGTCATCAGCCCCAGTGAGCCGTAGCCCTGCGCGACGAGGTCCGACTGGACGTCGCCGTCGTAGTTCTTGCAGGCCCACACGTAGCCGCCCTCCCACTTGAGGCAGGCCGCAACCATGTCGTCGATCAACCGGTGCTCGTAGGTCAGCCCCTCGGCCTCGAACTGGTCCTTGAACTCCTCGTCGTAGACGCGCTGGAACTCGTCTTTGAACATGCCGTCGTAGGCCTTGAGGATGGTGTTCTTGGTGGACAAGTACACCGGCCACTTGGCGTTGAGCCCGTACTTCAGCGAGGCGCGGGCGAAGTCCCGGATGGAATTTTTGAAGTTGTACATCCCCATCACGACGCCACCGTCTTCAGGGATGGACACCACCTCGTGCACCATCGGCTCGCTGCCGTCGGCGGGGGTGAAAGTGATTGCGACGGTTCCGGGTTTGTCGACCTTGAAGTTGGTCGACCGGTACTGATCGCCGAAAGCGTGGCGGCCGATGACGATCGGCTTGGTCCAGCCCGGTACCAGCCGCGGCACGTTCGAGATCACAATGGGCTCGCGGAAGATGGTGCCGCCCAGAATGTTTCGGATGGTGCCGTTCGGCGAGAGCCACATCTTCTTCAGGTTGAACTCCTGGACGCGGGCCTCGTCGGGGGTGATCGTCGCGCACTTGACGCCCACGCCGTGCTTCTTGATGGCGTAGGCGGCGTCGATGGTCACCTGGTCGCCGGTGCGGTCGCGGTGCTCGATGCCCAGGTCGTAGTAGTCCAGGTCGATGTCGAGGTGCGGCAAGATAAGCATGTCCTTGATGAGCTTCCAGATGACGCGGGTCATTTCGTCACCATCGAGCTCCACGACGCGGCCCTTGACCTTGATCTTGCCTTCGCCTGCCATGTCGAGTCCGGCTTCCTGGTTGCGGTCCTAGCCTGTCGAAGCCGCTAGTGCCTCGTTGAATGTCTTGCTGGGCCGCATGATCGCCGTGGTCTTCTCGGCGTCCGGCTGGTAGTAGCCGCCGATGTCGACCGTCTCGCCCTGCGCCGCAGCCAATTCGGACACGATGTCTTCCTCGTGTTCGGCCAGCGAGTCGGCCAGCGCGGCGAAGTGCTTGCGCAACTCGTCGTCGTCGGATTTCGCGAGTTCCTGCGCCCAGTACAGCGCCAGGTAGAACTGGCTGCCCCGGTTGTCGAGTTCACCGGTCTTGCGCGACGGGCTCTTGTTGTTCTCCAGCAGCTTGCCAATCGCGGCGTCCAGCGTCTTGCCCAAAATTTTGGCGCGCTCGTTGTCGGTCTTGACGCCGATGTCCTCGAAACACGCTCCCAGAGCGAGAAATTCACCCAATGAATCCCAGCGCAGGTGGTTCTCCTCGAGCAGCTGGTGGACGTGCTTGGGCGCCGAACCGCCCGCCCCGGTCTCGTACATCCCGCCGCCGGCCATCAACGGCACGATCGACAGCATCTTGGCGCTGGTGCCCAGCTCCAGGATCGGGAACAGGTCGGTCAGGTAGTCGCGCAGGATGTTTCCGGTCGCGGCGATGGTGTCCTGCCCGCGCATCGCGCGCTCGATCGTGTGCCGCATGGCCCGCTCCTGCGACATGGTCTGGATGTCGAGGCCCTCGGTGTCGTGCTCGGCCAGGTAGGTGTTGACCTTCTTGCGCAGCTCGTTCTCGTGCGGGCGCTCCTGGTCGAGCCAAAACACCACGGGCATACCCGAATTCCGCGCCCGGGTGACGGCCAGCTTGACCCAGTCCCGGATCGGCTCGTCGCGCACGATCGGCATCCGCCAGATGTCGCCCTCCTCGACGTTCTGGGTCAGCAGCACTTCACCGGTGTCGAGGTCGACGATGTTGGCGACGCCATCCTCGGAGATCTCGAACGTCTTGTCGTGCGAGCCGTACTCCTCGGCCTGCTGGGCCATCAGCCCGACATTGGGCACGGTGCCCATCGTGGTCGGATCGAACTGCCCGTGGGTCTTGCAGAAGTTGATGATCTCCTGGTAGATCCGGGAGAAAGTGGACTCGGGGTTGACGGCCTTGGTGTCCTTCTGCCGCCCGTCGGCGCCCCACATCTTGCCGCCCGCGCGGATCATCGCCGGCATGGACGCGTCCACGATCACGTCGCTGGGCGAGTGAAAGTTGGTGATGCCCTTGGCCGAATCGACCATGGCCAACTCGGGCCGGTGCTCATGGCACGCGTGCAGGTCGCGGATGATCTCGTCGTGCTGCGACGCGGGCAGCGACTCGATCTTGTCGTACAGGTCGGACAAGCCGTTGTTGACGTCGACGCCGAGTTCGTCGAACAGCGCGCCGTGCTTGGCAAACGCGTCCTTGTAGAAGATCTTCACGGCGTGGCCGAAGACGATGGGGTGCGACACCTTCATCATCGTCGCCTTGACGTGCAGCGAGAACATCACGCCGGTCTCGTAGGCGTCCTGCATCTGTTCCTCATAGAACTCGATGAGGGCCTCCTTGCTCATGAACATGGAATCGATGACGTCGCCCTTGCGCAGCGACACCATGGGCTTGAGCACAATCGTCTTGCCGCTCTTGGTTTCCAGCTCCATCTTCACGTTGCACGCGCGGTCCAGCGTCATCGACTTTTCGCCGTGGTAGAAGTCGCCGTGCCGCATGGTCGCGACGTGGGTGCGCGATGCCTGCGACCACTTGCCCATGCTGTGCGGGTGCTTGCGCGCGTACTCCTTGACGGCCTTGGGAGCGCGCCGGTCCGAGTTGCCTTGCCGCAGTACCGGATTGACCGCGCTGCCCAGGCACTTGGCGTAGCGGTCCCGGATCTCGCGGTCCTCGTCGGTCTTCGGGCTGTGCGGGAAGTCGGGGATCTTGAATCCCTTACCCTGCAGTTCCTTGATCGCGGCGATCAGCTGAGGCACCGAGGCGCTGATGTTCGGCAGCTTGATGATGTTGGTGTCGGCCAGCTTCGTCAGCCGCCCCAGTTCCGCCAGGTTGTCGGGCACCCGCTGCTCTTCAGTCAGGTGCTCGGGGAACTCGGCCAGGATGCGGGCGGCCACCGAGATGTCGCTGGTCTTGATCTCGATGCCGGCCGGTTCGGCGAAGGCGCGCACGATCGGCAGGAAGGCGTAAGTCGCCAGCAGCGGCGCTTCGTCGGTCAGTGTGTAGATGACGGTCGGCTGTTCGGCGCTCACGATCCCTCTCCCGGCGGCAATGATGGGTTGAAATTTTGGGGGCTCAGCGTTCTGACTGCCACGTTATCAAGGGTGTTTGGACAGGTGTCGACCTGCACATGGACCGCGAGGGTTGGCACCGACTCGGCACAGTAAGATAGTCTTCGTATTGGTCATGAGCGCCAGCATCAAGCCCCGGCTTGCTGGCCGGCAACCCTCCAACCGCGGTGGGGTGCCCCGGGTGATGACCAGGTTGAGTAGCCAGACAACCGGCTATCCGGCAAGCGCGGGTCCGCCGTGACGGGCCCCTGAGTAGACAGGGAAACGTGATGTGCGCTCGCTTCGCTCATTCGCTCCTCATCGTGTGTCGCTGCTAATCCGCGGCGGCGGTTGACGCCGCCTTCGGCGTCCCGCCCGTCCGCCAGCAGATCCCCTACCAGCAGAAAGCAACCCCGTGACCTCCGACACTGCCGATCACGATCCGACCGCGAATTGGTCGTTCGACACCAAGCAGGTGCACGCCGGCCAGCATCCGGACCCGGCCACCAACGCCCGCGCCCTGCCGATCTACCAGACCACGTCGTACACCTTCGACGACACCACGCACGCAGCCGCTCTGTTCGGGCTGGAAGTGCCGGGCAACATCTACACCCGGATCGGCAACCCGACCACCGACGTCGTCGAGCAGCGCGTCGCCGCGCTCGAGGGCGGGGTGGCGGCGCTGTTTCTCAGCTCCGGGCAGGCCGCTGAGACTTTCGCGATATTGAACCTGGTTTGTGCCGGAGATCACATCGTCTCCAGCCCGCGGCTCTACGGCGGGACGTACAACCTGTTCCACTACTCGCTGGCCAAGCTCGGCATCGAGGTCACCTTCGTGGAGGACCCCGACGACATGGACTCGTGGCAGTCGGCGGTGCGGCCGAACACCAAGGCCTTCTTCGCCGAGACGATCTCCAATCCGCAGATCGATGTGCTGGACATCCCCGGGGTCGCCGGCGTCGCGCACGCCAACGGCATCCCGCTGATCGTCGACAACACGATCGCCACGCCGTACCTGATTCAGCCGTTCAAGCACGGCGCCGACATCGTCGTGCACTCGGCCACCAAGTACCTCGGCGGTCACGGCTCGGCGATCGCCGGGGTCATCGTCGACGGCGGCACGTTCGACTGGACGCAGGGCCGCTTCCCGGGCTTCACCACGCCCGACCCGAGCTACCACGGCGTGGTGTTCGCCGAGCTCGGTCCGCCGGCCTACGCGCTCAAGGCGCGCGTGCAGCTGCTGCGCGACCTCGGTTCGGCCGCTTCGCCGTTCAACGCGTTCCTGGTCGCCCAAGGCATCGAGACGCTGAGCCTGCGTATGGAGCGCCACGTCGCCAACGCACAGCGGGTGGCCGAGTACCTCGCCGACCACGACGGCGTGCTGTCGGTCAACTACGCGGGCCTGCCCGGCTCACCCTGGCACGAGCGGGCAAAGAAGCTGGCGCCCAAGGGAACCGGCGCGGTGCTGGCCTTCGAGCTGGCCGGTGGCGTCGAGGCCGGCAAGGCGTTCGTGAACGCGCTGAAGCTGCACAGCCACGTCGCCAACATCGGCGACGTGCGCTCGCTGGTGATCCACCCGGCGTCCACCACGCACGCGCAGCTGTCCGCGCAGGAGCAGCTCAGCACCGGGGTCAGTCCCGGGCTGGTGCGCCTGGCCGTCGGCATCGAGGGCATCGACGACATCCTGGCCGACCTGGAGCTCGGCTTCGCGGCGGCAAGCAAATTCGGTGCGACGGCGGGGGCGTCCGGAACCGATCCGCAAGCCGTGGCGGCGTTCTAAGGAGCCCGGCGATGACGATCTCCGACGTCCCGACCCAGACGCTGCCCGACGAAGGCGAAATCGGCTTCGTCCACATCGGCTCGCTGACCACCGAGAGCGGCGCGGTCATCGACGACGTGCACATCGCCATCCAGCGCTGGGGCGAGCTGTCGCCGACGCGCGACAACGTGGTGGTGGTGCTGCACGCGCTGACCGGCGACTCGCACATCACCGGGCCCGCCGGGCCCGGACACCCCACCGCGGGCTGGTGGGACGGGATGGTCGGGCCGGGCGCGCCGATCGACACCAACCGCTGGTGCGCGCTGGCCACCAATGTGCTGGGTGGTTGCCGCGGCTCGACCGGACCAAGCTCGCGGACCCGGGACGGCAAGCCCTGGGGCTCAAGGTTCCCCCGCATCACGATCCGCGACCAGGTCGAGGCCGACGTCGCCGCGCTGGCCGCGTTGGGAATCGAGCGGGTCGCCGCGGTGGTCGGTGGATCCATGGGTGGCGCAAGGGCGTTGGAGTGGATCGTCGGTCACCCGGACCGCGTTCGGGCCGGGCTGCTGCTGGCGGTCGGCGCGCGCGCCACCGCCGATCAAATCGGCACCCAGTCCACGCAGATCGCGGCGATCAAGGCCGACCCGAACTGGCAGGGTGGCGACTACCACGACACCGGGCTGGCGCCCGACACCGGTCTGGCGATCGCCCGCCGCTTCGCGCACCTCACCTATCGCGGCGAGGCCGAGCTGGACACCCGGTTCGGCAACGACGGGCAGAACGACGAGGATCCGACCAACGGCGGCCGCTACGCGGTGCAGAGCTATCTCGAGTACCAGGGCAACAAGCTGCTGGAGCGTTTCGACGCCGGCAGCTACGTGGCCCTGACCGAGGCGCTGAACAGTCACGACGTCGGCCGGGCGCGCGGCGGCGTGCGTAAAGCGTTGCGTAACTGCCCGGTTCCGGTGGTGGTCGGCGGCATTACCTCCGACCGGCTCTACCCGCTGCGCCTGCAGCAGGAGCTGGCCGAGCAGCTGCCCGGCTGCACCGATCTGCAGGTCGTGGACTCCCTGTGCGGGCACGACGGCTTCCTGGTGGAATCCGACGCGGTCGGCGAAATGATCCGCAAGACACTGGTGTTGGCCGACTCCGACGACCGGGAAGGCGCGTCGTAACGCATGACCCGTTCGCGGCACGACCGCTCCCTCTCGTTCGGCTCGGCGGCCGCGGCTTATGAGCGCGGGCGTCCCTCCTATCCCCCGGAGGCGATCGACTGGCTGTTGCCGATCGGGGCGCGCCAGGTGCTCGACCTCGGCGCCGGCACCGGCAAGCTGACCACCCGGCTGGTGGAACGCGGCCTGGACGTGGTGGCCGTCGACCCGATTCAGGACATGCTGGAGGTGTTGCGCACCTCGCTGCCGGAGACCCGGGCGCTGCTGGGCACCGCGGAAGAGATTCCGTTGGAGGACAACAGCGTTGACGTGGTGCTGGTGGCACAGGCCTGGCATTGGGTGGATCCGGAGCGCGCGATTCCGGAGGTGGCCCGGGTGCTGCGGCCCGGCGGCCGGCTGGGCCTGGTGTGGAACACCCGCGACGAGCGGCTCGGCTGGGTGCGCGAACTGGGCCAGATCATCGGCAGCGACGGCGACGGCCGCACCCAGGTGACGCTGCCCGAGCCGTTCACCGACCTGGCGCACCATCGGGTCGAGTGGACGAGTTACCTTACGCCGCAGGCGTTGATCGACCTGGTCGCGTCGCGCAGCTACTGCATCACCTCGCCGACCGAGGTCCGCACCCAGACGCTCGACCAGGTGCGCCAACTGCTGGCCACCCATCCGGCGCTGGCGAATTCGACGGGCCTGGCGCTGCCCTACGTCACCATGTGCACGCGGGCGACGCTGGCCTGCTGACGGGCAGCTATTACTCTGCGGCACCCAGCATTTCATCGATCTTCTGTTGGATGTACCACGAGAAGTGTCCACGGTACTTGCGTTGTAGGTCGTCACGCCGCCAGTCTTGCCCGTCGATGACTCGCCGGCACGATTCGGTGTTGCAACGACAAGTCATTCGGTTGTCGGAAGTATCGAACAGCGCGTAGTCGGTCGTGAGCTCTTCGCCGACGCTGACACTGCGCATGGCGACCAAAACGATGTTGCCAGCGAATCCCACATTGGGCTCGCAGGAGTGGTTGATGAACAGCATGACCGGTTCGTATTCCTCGGCGCGCACCGCAGCCAGATGTAGCCCGTCGGCGATCTGAATCTCGGAGCTGGGCAGTGGATCCGGCAAATCCTGAAGTTGACTCGTGGCCACGATGTGGCCGCCCTTGATCGCGACGATCTCTCCGACATCGATTCGCTCGGCGGCGAACAGCCCGCGTCCCGAGATGCTGCTACTGACACCTTTGCGCGCTTTGGGGCTGATCCACGATGAGATCATGCGCAAGCTTGTTTCGAGGCAATCCAATTGCCAAGACAGTTACCACTCGTCTTCGTCGCCTTTGTTTCGCAGCAGTTTTTCGGGGTGGTGGAAGGTGTTGATTCGTGGCTGGCCGCGGTCCAGGTGCGGGGGTGGGATCCACTCGGTCTCGCCTCGGGCGTTTTTGCGGGTGGTCCAGCCGCCGGGTCGCAGCAGGCGGTGTTGGGGTCCGCAGGCGAAGGTGAGGTCGTTGACGTCGGTGGTGTGGCACTTGCTGAAGTCGGTGACGTGGATGCTCCTATGCAG
>NZ_BAAGDE010000088.1:0-16170 GCF_054660795.1 Mycobacterium sp. MUNTM1 | reverse complement strand
GGATAGGCAGGGCCGCCATAGCCGGGCGGCTGCTCGTATCCGGGCGGCGGCCCGACGGGCGGCGGGTAAGGCGGCGGGTACCCGGACGCGTGGTCGGGGCTCGGCGGGGGATACGGCGGCGGCGCCGATTCGGCGGGCGGCGGTGCGCCGGGTGGCTCCCAGGGCGCGGTCGCGTCCGGCTGGTCGGCGGCCCCGCTGCCGGCGGCGGGCGGTTCGGCCTTCTCGTGGTGGCCGCCCTCGCCGAAGCCGTCTCCGGGAGCTGTCATGGTGTTCAACCTAGCCCATGCGCTGGTGACGGGTGCCGCCGCGAATCGCCGCGGGCCGCACGAAGGCACGCGGCGGGTAGCGGACCCAGCCGGAGCGAAAACCCGGCTCGTCGTGGCGCCCGGGCCGGATCCACGTCGCCGGGCGAACCGTCTTTTCGCAGGTGACGCCATGTCGATGGATAGGGTGGGGAGGCCCTGAGGTGAAACGACGGCCGAGGCGGAGGACAATGAGCGGCGATGAGTAATCCATTCCAGCCTGGGCAGGTTCCCGGTGCCACGCCCCCCGGTGCGGCGGGTCGCCGCGGGCCGGGGCTGCCGACGCCGCCGCGGGGCTGGCCGGTCGGGTCCTATCCCACCTACGCCGAGGCGCAGCGCGCCGTCGACTATCTGTCCGATCAGCAGTTCCCGGTGCAGCAGGTGACCATCGTCGGTGTCGACCTGATGCAGGTGGAGCGGGTCACCGGCAGGCTGACGTGGCCCAAGGTGCTGGGCGGCGGCGTGCTGAGCGGGGCGTGGCTGGGCTTGTTCATCGGGCTGGTGCTGGGTTTCTTCAGCCCGAATCCCTGGGGGGCGCTGGTCACCGGTCTGGTCGCCGGCGTCTTCTTCGGGCTGATCACGTCCGCTGTTCCCTATTCGATGGCCCGTGGCACAAGGGATTTCAGCTCGACCATGCAATTGGTGGCTGGGCGCTACGACGTGCTCTGCGATCCACAAAACGCAGAAAAGGCGCGGGACCTGTTGGCGCGCTTAGCGATTTGAGGCGCGCGAGAGGCGTGAATTAGTGGTGAGTCGTCGCGGGCGCGTGCGCCGGATGGGCGCGATCGCGCTGGCGACGGCCATCATCGCCGCGGCGGTATCGGCGTGCGCGTCCGGGAGCCACGGGGTGGTCATCAGCTTCTACACGACGGCCGCCGACGGCGCGACCTTTGCCGCGGTGGCCCAGGACTGCACCAAGCAATTCAACGGCCGCTTCGCCATTCAGCAGATCAGCCTGCCCCGGGCCCCCGGCGAGCAGCGTCTGCAGCTGGCCCGCCGGCTGACCGGACACGACCGCACCCTGGACGTGATGTCGCTGGACGTGGTGTGGACGGCCGAGTTCGGCGAGGCGGGCTGGGCGGTGCCGTTGTCCGACGACCCGGAGGGGCGAGCCGAGGCCGACGCCACGGTGGACACGTTGCCGGGCCCGCTGTCGACGGCGCGTTGGCGGGGCAAGCTGTACGGCGCACCCGTCACCACGAATACCGAATTGCTCTGGTACCGGCCCGATTTGGTGACCCAGCCGCCGCGAACCTGGGACGGCATGGTGTCCGAGGCCACCCGATTGCACGACGCGGGGCAACCCAGCTGGATCGGCGTGCAGGCCAACGAGGGCGAAGGCCTGGTGGTCTGGTTCAACACGCTGTTGGTGAGCGGGGGTGGCCAGGTGCTCTCCGACGACGGCCGCCGCGTCACGCTCACCGACACGCCCGCGCACCGGGCGGCCACCGTCACCGCGCTGCGCATCCTCAAGTCGGTGGCCTCCGCACCGGGAGCCGATCCGTCGATCAGCCGAACGGACGAGAGCACCGCGCGGTTGGCGGTCGAACAGGGACGGGCGGCGCTCGCGGTCAACTGGCCCTACGCGCTGGCGTCCATGCTGGAGAACGCGGTGAAGGGCGGGGTGCCCTTTCTGCCGCTCAACCGGAATCCGCAGCTGGCCGGCAGCATCAACGACGCCGGGACGTTCGTGCCGACCGACGAGCAATTCCGGATCGCGTATCAGGCCAGCCAGAGCGTTTTCGGCTTCGCGCCGTATCCCGGTGTGGCGCCGGGTCGCCCGGCCAAGGTGACGATCGGCGGAGCCAACCTGGCGGTGGCCAGCACCACCCGGCACCGTGCCGAAGCCTTCGAGGCCATCCGCTGCCTGCGTAACCTGGCGCACCAGAAGTACGTCGCGATCGAAGGCGGCCTGCCCCCGGTGCGCACCTCGCTCTATTCCGATCCGCAGTTCCAGGACAAGTATCCGATGTACACGATCATCCGCCGGCAGCTCACCGATGCCGCGGTGCGCCCGGCCACACCGGTCTATCAGGGGGTGGCCATCCGGCTCGCCGCGACGCTGAGCCCGATCTCCCAGATCGACCCCGAGCGGACCGCCGACGAGCTCAGCGCCCAGGTGCAGAAGGCGATCGACGGGAAAGGGCTGCTGCCGTGACGCGCGCCGGCGGCGGAAGCCATTCCGCACCAATGTCTTCCGCGCTGTCACGACTGCGCGGGCGGTCCTCCGAGCGGCGGTTGGCGTTTCTTCTCGTCGCGCCGGCCGCGATTCTGATGCTGGCGGTGACGGCGTATCCCATCGGCTACGCGGTGTGGCTGAGCCTGCAGCGCAACAACCTTGCCGTGCCCGGTGACATCGCGTTCGTCGGCCTGAACAACTACGTGACCATCCTGACCGACCGTTATTGGTGGACCGCGCTGGCGGCGACGTTGGGCGTCACCGTGGTCTCGGTGTCCCTGGAATTCGTGCTGGGCCTGGCGCTGGCGCTGGTGATGCACCGCACCCTGGTCGGCAAGGGCCTGGTGCGCACCGCGGTGCTGATCCCGTACGGCATCGTCACCGTCGTCGCCGCGTACAGCTGGTATTACGCGTGGACCCCGGGCACCGGATACTTGGCCAACCTGCTGCCGCAGGGCAGTGCGCCGCTGACCGAACAGATCCCATCGCTGGCGATCGTCGTCCTCGCCGAGGTGTGGAAGACCACGCCGTTCATGTCGCTGCTGTTGCTGGCCGGCTTGGCGCTGGTGCCGGAGGATCTGCTGAAAGCCGCCCAGGTCGACGGCGCGGGCGCGTGGCGGCGGCTGACCCGAGTGACCCTGCCGATCATCAAGCCCGCGGTGGTGGTCGCCCTGCTGTTCCGGACCCTGGACGCGTTTCGCATCTTCGACAATATCTATGTGATCACCAACGGCGCCAACAACACCGGATCGGTGTCGATGCTGGGCTACGACAACCTGTTCAAGGGCTTCAACGTCGGGCTGGGCTCGGCGATCAGCGTGCTGATCTTCGTCTGCGTCGGACTGATCGCGCTGCTGTTCATCAAGGTGTTCGGCGCGGCGGCGCCCGGGGGTGACGTCGATGGCCGCTGACGGGGCGGGCCTGTCGATGGGCGCGCGACGCACCGCGATGTGGGCCGTCATCGACACCCTGGTGGTGGTGTATGCGCTTCTTCCGGTGTTGTGGATCTTCAGTCTGTCGCTGAAACCGAGCTCAACGATCAAGGACGGCAAGCTGATTCCGTCGTCGGTAACCCTGGACAACTACCGGGGCATCTTTCGCGGTGACTTCTTCAGTTCGGCGCTGATCAACTCCGTCGGAGTCGGCTTGATCACCACCGTGATCGCGGTGGTGCTCGGTGCGATGGCGGCGTATGCGATTGCCCGCCTGGACTTTCCGGGCAAGCGGTTGCTCGTCGGAACCACCCTGCTGATCACCATGTTCCCCGCGATCTCGCTGGTGACTCCGCTGTTCAATATCGAGCGATTCATCGGCTTGTTCGACACCTGGCCCGGCCTGATCCTGCCGTACATCACCTTCGCGCTGCCGCTGGCGATCTATACGCTGTCGGCGTTCTTCCGGGAGATCCCTTGGGATCTGGAGAAGGCGGCGAAGATAGACGGCGCGACACCGGCCCAGGCGTTCCGCAAGGTGATCGTGCCGCTGGCGGCACCAGGCGTGGTGACGGCGGCGATCCTGGTGTTCATCTTCGCCTGGAACGATCTGCTGCTGGCGTTGACGCTGACCGCGACCAAAGCCGCTATCACCGCGCCGGTGGCGATCGTGAACTTCAGCGGCAGTTCCCAGTTCGAGGAGCCGACGGGCTCGATCGCGGCCGGCGCCGTCGTGATCACCGTTCCCGTCATCGTTTTTGTTTTAATCTTCCAACGACGAATCGTTGCCGGGTTGACCTCTGGCGCGGTGAAGGGATAGCTCGATGGCCGAGATTGTGCTGGACCATGTCAGCAAGAGTTACCCCGACGGCGCGACGGCGGTGCACGACCTGAACCTCACCATCGCCGACGGCGAATTCCTGATCCTGGTCGGCCCTTCCGGCTGCGGCAAGACCACGACGCTGAACATGATCGCCGGGCTCGAGGACATCTCGTCCGGTGAACTGCGCATCGGCGGCGAACGGGTGAACGAGAAGGCGCCCAAAGACCGTGACATCGCGATGGTGTTCCAGTCCTATGCGCTGTACCCGCACATGACGGTGCGCCAGAACATCGCCTTTCCGCTGACGCTGGCCAAGATGAACAAGGCCGAGATCGCCCAGAAGGTCGAGGAGACGGCGAAAACCCTTGACTTGACCGAACTTCTGGACCGCAAACCGTCGCAGTTGTCCGGCGGGCAGCGGCAGCGGGTGGCGATGGGTCGCGCCATCGTGCGCCATCCCAAGGCGTTTCTGATGGATGAGCCGCTGTCCAACCTGGACGCCAAACTGCGGGTCCAGATGCGCGGCGAGATCGCCAGGCTGCAGCAGCGGCTGGGCACCACGACGGTCTACGTGACCCACGACCAGACCGAGGCCATGACGCTGGGCGACCGCGTGGTGGTGATGCATTCCGGTGTCGCGCAACAGATCGGCACCCCCGACGAGCTCTACGAGCACCCGGCCAACCTGTTCGTCGCCGGCTTTATCGGCTCGCCGGCCATGAATTTCTTCCCGGCCACGCTGGTGCCCGGCGGGCTCAAGCTGCCGTTCGGTGAGGTGATGTTGGCACCGGAGGTCCACGAGGCGATCGGGCAGCATCCGGCGCCCGCGAACGTCATCGTCGGTGTGCGGCCCGAGCATCTGTCCGACGCCGCGTTGATCGACGGCTACCAGCGCATCAGGGCGCTGACGTTCGAGGTGAAGGTCGACTTGGTCGAGTCGCTGGGCGCGGACAAGTACGTCTACTTCTCCACCGCGGCGTGGGCCGCCCACTCGGCCCAGCTGGACGAGCTGGCCGCGGAGTCGGATTCCCACGAAAACCAGTTCGTGGCAAGGGTTCCCGCCGAATCGAAGGCGGCTATCGGGCAGTCGGTCGAGCTGGCATTCGACACCGGCAAGCTGGCGGTCTTCGACGCCGACACGGGAGCGAACCTCACCATCGCACCGGCGGGGACGCCGTGACCCAGGATCAGGTGCGCGCACACCTGCGGGCCCACTTCACCGACGCCGAGCCCGACGCGGCGAGCGTGACCTTTCTGGGCACCGAGACCATCGAGGTGCTGCGTTTCCGCGAGCCGGACGGGACGGTGCACTACGTCACGCTCGGTTGCTCGCGCCACCCGATGACCGAGCCGACGCTGGATCTTGCCGACCCGGTGCGCGGCCCGCGCGCCGAGGTCGTGCTGCGGTTGCGCGATCGCGGTCCGGTCTCCGGCATCGCGCGCAGCCTGGCGATCCTGGCGGCGGCGCCGGCCGTCGACGGTGTGGTGCTGTGCGCCGACGCGCTGATGGACCTCGGCTCGCCGCTGTGGGCGTCGCCGTCGTCGCGGGTGCCGTTCACCGCTGTCCTGTTGGGCCACAGTGAGATTGGCGACCTGCCGCTGGATCCACCCCGCGACCCGGTGCAGTTCCTGTCGGCCACGCCCATCACCGCCACCGAAGCCGCGTGGGTGCGGCTCAAGGGCGCCGAGGCGATGCGTCAAGCGTGGGACAACGACGGCGTCGACGTGCTGGATCCGAATCGTCCTGCCGCACAGCCGGATTGACGCAGGCTAGAGCCAGTTGTTGCGCCGGAACTGGAAGTACAGGCCCACACAGGCGACCGTCATCACGGCCATGATCCCGGGATACCCCCAGGTCCAGTCCAGCTCGGGCATGAAATGGAAGTTCATCCCGTAGATGGCGGCGACCATGGTGGGCACGGCCAAAATACCGGCCCAGGCCGCCATTTTGCGCATGTCGTTGTTCTGCTGCATCCCGACGCGGGCCAGTGCCGCCTGGATCAGCGAGTTGAGCATGTCGTCGTAGCTGGCGATCTGGTCGGCGGCCTCGGAGTGATGGTCGGCGACGTCGCGCAGATAGCGTCGCACCTCTTTGGAGATCACGTCCTTGTTGTCCATCTGGATGCGATGGAACGCGGCCGACAGCGGGTTGACGCACCGGCGCAGTTCGACCACCTCGCGCTTGAGCAGGTAGATCGGCTCGACGTCGATCTTGCTGCCCGGGGCGAACGCCAGCCCCTCGATGCTGTCGATGTCGGACAGCATCAAGCTGCTCACCTCGAGATAGTGGTCCACCACATGGTCGGCGATCGCGTGCATCACCGCGTAGGGGCCCAACCGCATCTGATCGGGATCGCCGTCCATCCGCTTGCGTACCTCGGACAGGCCGCCGTGCTCGCCGTGGCGCACCGTGACCACGAAATCCTTGCCGACGAAGACCATGATCTCGCCGGTCTCGACGATCTCGCGGGCCAGCACCACCGATTCGTGGGGCACGTAGTTGACGGTTTTGAGGACCAGGAACAGGGTGTCGTCATAGCGCTCCACCTTGGGCCGCTGGTGGGCGCACACCGCGTCTTCCACGGCCAGTGGGTGCAGCCCGAACACGTCGGCCACTTCCTGCATCTCGGACTGGCTCGGTTCGCGCAGGCCGACCCAGACGAAGCCGTCGTGCCCCAGCGTCTCGATCTCGCGCACCTTGTCCAGGGCGGCGGCGTAGCCGAGCTTGCCGGGCAACCGGTGGCCGTCGGCATACACCGCGCAGTCGACCAGCGTCTCCTTGGGCGGCTCGGGGGCCGAGGCCGGCTTGGTCTGCGGTTCGTGCGCGAGGGGCCGAAGCGCTTCGGGCAATGCGTCAAATCCTTGGAACACATCCACCTCCCACCATGCGCACATCCGACTCAGGCGGTGCTCCATGCTACGCGTCCCGGCTGTTCGAAGCGCGACGATCACGTGTCGGGAAAGCCCTGGTAGCGGACCGGACATCGGCGGCCGAGCGCAGTGCGCTAGTTTCGAGCCGAACCCGAATCTGCACGAACTTCTCCACAAGGAGTACATCGACGTGAGCGCAAGTCCTCTCAAGGTCGCCGTCACCGGCGCCGCCGGCCAGATCGGCTACAGCCTGTTGTTCCGCCTGGCGAGTGGTTCGCTGCTGGGCCCCGACCGCCCGATCGAGTTGCGTCTCCTGGAGATCGAGCCCGCGCTCAAGGCGCTCGAAGGCGTCGTGATGGAGCTGGACGACTGCGCCTTCCCGTTGCTGTCCGGCGTCCAGATCGGCGCGGACGCGAACAAGATCTTCGACGGCGTCAACCTGGCGCTGCTGGTCGGCGCCCGACCGCGCGGCCCGGGCATGGAGCGCAGCGACCTGCTGGAGGCCAACGGCGCGATCTTCACCGCGCAGGGCAAGGCACTCAACTCCGTCGCCGCCGACGACATCCGCATCGGCGTGACCGGCAACCCGGCCAACACCAACGCGCTGATCGCGCTGAGCAACGCCCCCGACATCCCCAAGGAGCGGTTCTCCGCGCTGACCCGCCTGGACCACAACCGGGCGATCTCGCAGCTGGCCCAGAAGACCGGCGCCAAGGTCACCGACATCAAGAAGATGACGATCTGGGGTAACCACTCGGCCACCCAGTACCCCGACATCTTCCACGCCGAGGTGGGCGGCAAGAACGCCGCCGAGGTGGTCAACGACCAGAACTGGATCGAGAACGACTTCATCCCGACGGTTGCCAAGCGCGGCGCGGCGATCATCGACGCGCGCGGCGCCTCCTCGGCCGCCTCGGCCGCGTCGGCCACCGTCGACGCCGCCCGTTCGTGGCTGCTGGGCAGCCCGGACGGTGACTGGGTGTCGATGGCGGTCTACTCCGACGGTTCCTACGGCGTGCCCGAGGGCATCGTGTCGTCGTTCCCGGTGACCACCAAGGACGGCAACTGGTCGATCGTGCAGGGGCTGGAGATCGACGAGTTCTCCCGCGGCCGCATCGACAAGACCACCGCCGAGCTGGTCGACGAGCGCGCCGCCGTCACGGAGCTCAAGCTGATCTGAGACCCAGCTCACCAATTAGGCCTACTAATGGGTAGTCAGTACCCTGAAGCCCGTGTCCGAATTGCTTGAATCGATACAGACGAATGCCGAGCAGGGCGTGATCACCGACGCGGAGATCTTCGAGGCACACGTAGGCGGCAAGCTTTCCGTAGGCCTGACGTCGCCGCTGGACACCCAGCGCGCTTTGTCGATCGCCTACACCCCCGGTGTGGCACAGGTCAGCCGGGCGATCGCCGCCGACCACGCCCAGGCGGCCCGCTACACGTGGGCGAACCGGTTGGTGGCCGTGGTCAGCGACGGCAGTGCGGTGCTGGGTCTCGGCGACATCGGGCCTTCCGCGTCGCTGCCCGTCATGGAAGGCAAGTGCGCGCTGTTTCAGGCCTACGGCGGGCTGAACGCCATCCCGATCGTGCTGGACACCAAGGATCCCGACGAGATCGTGGAAACGCTGGTGCGCCTGCGCCCGACGTTCGGCGCGGTCAACCTCGAGGACATCTCGGCGCCGCGCTGTTTCGAGATCGAGCGTCGTCTCATCGAGGCGCTGGATTGCCCGGTGATGCATGACGACCAGCACGGCACGGCGATCGTGGTGCTGGCCGCGCTGATGGGTGCCAGCAAGGCGCTCGGCCGCGACATGACCTCGCTGAAGGTGGTGGTGTCCGGAGCCGGTGCGGCCGGCATCGCGTGCACCAATCTCCTTATGGTGATGGGTGTTTCGGATATCACCGTGCTCGACTCGCGCGGGATTCTGCACACCGGTCGCGACGACATGAACGACGTCAAGGTGGCTCTGGCGCGGCGCACCAACCCCACCGGCCTGGCCGGCAGCCTGGCCGAGGCCATGCGGGGCGCCGACGTGTTCCTGGGCTTGTCGGGTGGCGTGGTCCCCGAAGAGATGATCGCCACCATGGCGCCCAACGGGATCGTGTTCGCACTGTCGAACCCCGATCCGGAGATTCACCCGCAGATCGCGGCCAAGTACGCCGCGGTGGTGGCCACCGGCCGTAGCGATTTCCCGAATCAGATCAACAACGTGCTGGCCTTCCCCGGGGTGTTCCGGGGTGCGCTGGAAGCCGGCGCCCGCCGGATCACCGAAAAGATGATGGTCGCGGCGGCCGAGGCGATCTTCTCCGTCGTCAGCGACGACCTCGCCCTCGACCGGATCGTCCCGAGCCCCCTGGACACCCGCGTCGGCGAAGCCGTGGCCACCGCGGTCGCGCTGGCCACGGAAGCCTCGGACACTTCCGTCGCCGGGGGGTGAGAATCGGCAGGCTGGCGGTGCCGCTGCTCGCCGCCGCACTGACCGTCGCCGGATGCGCGCCCGACACCGGCGACCATCGTGCCCGTGCCGAAGTGGTGGTCGGATCCCGGCCTGACGCCGACTCGGCGCTGCTGGCCGGGGTGTACGTCGCCGCGCTGCGGTCCTACGGGTTCGGCGCGCGCGCCGCGGCCGCGGCCGACCCGAAGCCGCAATTGGATTCCGGCGCATTCACCGTCGTGCCCGCGTTCACCGGCCGCACGTTGCACGCCCTGCAGCCCGGCGCGACGGCCATGTCGGACAAGGACGTCTACCGCGCGATGATCGCCGCGCTGCCCGAGGGCGTCGTCGCGGGCGACTACACGACGGCCGCCGAGGACAAGCCCGTGTTGCTGGTGAGTCAGCCCACCGCCAAGGCGTGGGGCGGCAGCGATGTCAGTGCCGACTTGAGCACGCTGCCCCGACACTGCGACGGCCTCGTCGTGGGGACCGTCGCCGGGCATCAGGAGCCGTCGACGGTCGGGCCTTGCCGGCTTCCCGCGCCACGCGAATTCCCGGATGGCGCAACGATGTTCGCCGCGATTAGGGCCGGGCAGCTGACCGCGGGGTGGACCACCACCACCGATCCCGGCACCCCCGGTGACCTGGTCGCGCTGGCCGACGGCAAGCCCGCCCTGATCCGCGCCGAGAACGTGGTGCCGCTGTATCGCCGCAACGCGCTCAGCGATCGGCAGTTGCTGGCGCTTAACGAGGTGGCCGGCGTGCTGGACACCGCGGCCCTGGTCGAGATGCGGCGCCAGGTCGCCGCCGGCGCCGACCCGCAGGCGGTGGCCGGAGGCTGGCTGGCCGAGCACCCGCTCGGACGCTAGACCGGGTCAGCGCTTCGGCAGCAACCGGGTGACAAAGTCCTTCACGCGGCTCATCACGGGCCCGCCCAGCAGTCGGTCGTAGTTCGGTCCGGCGACCCGCACCAACAGGTCCATCGCCTTGACGTCGGGACCGACCAGGATCCGGGGCTTGTTCTTGCGCACGCCGTCGAGGATCAACTGCGCGGCGCGCTGCGGGGTGGTCTTGGCCTGCTGCTCCTCGAACAGGCTGGCCAGCTCGGCATGGTCGAGTCCCTCGACGCCGGTCGCATTGCGGGCAAAGGCGGTCTTGATGCCGCCCGGGTGCACCGTCGTCACCCGCACCGGGTGACCGGCGCGGGCCATCTCCTGATGCAGCGCCTCGGTGAATCCCCGGACGGCGAACTTTGCCGCGACGTACGCCGCCTGGCCGGGTGCGGAGAACAGGCCCAGCGCGCTCGAGATGTTGATGACGTGGCCGTCGCCCGAGGCGATCAGGTGCGGCAGGAACGCCTTGGTGCCGTTGACGACGCCCCAATAGTCGACGTCGATCACCCGCTCGATGTCCTTGAACCGGCTGTCGTCGATGGATCCGATGAACGTGATGCCGGCGTTGTTGTAGATCTGGTTGACCGTGCCGAAGTGCTCGTTCACCGCGTCGGCGTAGGCCAGGAAGGCCTCGCGTTCGGTGACGTCGAGCCGATCGGACTTGAACGACGCGCCGAGCGCGGTCAGCTGTTCGGCGGTCTGCGTCAGCCCCGCGGTGTCGACGTCGCTGATGGCCACCTTGGCGCCCGCCCGACCCAGCTCGACCGCCAGCGCCTGGCCGATGCCCGAACCCGCGCCGGTGACGACGGCGACCTTGCCGGCGAACGTATCCATGCAACACTCCCTCGTGCGGCTTGACCGCTTGACGCTAATCGTTACCAGCGATGCCGGCTACGGCGGTGCGAAATCGTGTCACTGCTTGGGCAGCAACCGACCCATCACCGGCCCGAAGAGCTGTTGGTAATACGGGCCCGCCACCCGCACCAGGATGTCGAGCATCTTGGCGTCCGACCCGACCAGCACCCGCGCCTTCTTCTTGCGCACCGCGTCCAGGATGATCTCGGCCGCGCGGTGCGGGGTGGTCTTGGCCAGCCGCTTGTCGAACAACTTGGCCAGCTCGGCCTGATCGAGGCCCTCGGCGGCCGTCGCGTTGCGCGCGATGGCGGTCTTGATGCCACCGGGGTGCACCGTGGTCACCGCCACCGGGTGGCCGGCTGCCCCCATCTCCTGCCGCAGTGCCTCGGTGAAGCCGCGCACGGCGAACTTGGCCGAGTTGTAGGCCGCCTGCCCGGGCACCGAGAACAGCCCGAACACGCTGGACACGTTGACGACGTGCCCGTCGCCGGAGGCGATCAGGTGCGGCAGGAACGCCTTGGTGCCGTTGACGACGCCCCAGAAGTCGACGTCCATCACCCGTTCGATGTCCTTGAACTGGCTGACCTCGACGTCGCCGGTGAAGGCGATCCCGGCGTTGTTGTAGATCTGGTTGACCTTGCCGAAGTGGTCCTTGACCGCGTCGGCGTAGGCGAGGAACGCCTCGCGCTCGGTGACGTCGAGCCGATCGGACTTGAATGACGCGCCGATCGCCTTCAGCTGTTGCTCGGTCTGGGCCAGGCCCTCGAGGTCGACGTCGCTGATGGCGACCTTGGCGCCGGAGCGGGCCAACTCCACGGCCAGCGCCTGCCCGATACCCGACCCCGCACCCGTCACCACCGCGACCTTGCCGGCGAACCCTTGCATGAGCACCCTTCCTTATCGGCACGTTTGCGTCGAGGCTAGCCGGTACCAGCGGTCCCTGATACCCGCGGGTCGCGGAACCCGGCTCAGCCGCCGTCGCCGGTCAGGCGAAGGCCGTGTCGATGATCTCCTGCTGCTCGACGGCGTGCACCTTCGACGAGCCCGACGACGGGGCCGACATCGCCCGCCGCGAGATCCGCTTGATCCCGGTCAGCTTGTCGGGCAGCAGCTCGGGCAGCTCCAGCCCGAACCGCGGCCACGCACCCTGGTTGGCCGGCTCCTCCTGCACCCAGAAGTACTGGTTGACGTTCGGGTAGCGGTCCAGCGTCTCGCCCAGCCGCCGCTTCGGCAGCGGGGCCAGTTGCTCGATCCGCACGATCGCCACGTCTTCGCGGTTGTCCTTGGCCTTGCGGGCCACCAGCTCGTAGTAGAGCTTGCCGCTGGTCAGCAGGACCCGGGTGACCTTGCTGCGATCGCCGATGCCGTCCTCGTAGGTCGGCTCCTCGAGCACCGAGCGGAACTTGATCTCGGTGAAGTCCCGAACATCGCTGACCGCCGCCTTGTTGCGCAGCATCGACTTCGGCGTGAACACGATCAGCGGCCGCTGCACACCGTCGAGGGCGTGGCGGCGCAACAGGTGGAAGTAGTTGGACGGCGTCGACGGCATCGCGATCGTCATCGAACCCTCGGCCCACAGCTGCAGGAAACGCTCGACGCGGGCCGAGGTGTGGTCGGGGCCTTGGCCTTCGTGGCCGTGCGGCAGCAGCAGCACGACGTTGGACAGCTGGCCCCACTTGGCCTCACCGGAGCTGATGAACTCGTCGATGATCGACTGCGCGCCGTTGACGAAGTCCCCGAACTGCGCCTCCCACAAGACCAGGGCGTCCGGGTTGCCCACCGTGTAGCCGTACTCGAAGCCGACGGCGGCGTATTCCGACAGCGGGGAGTCGTAGACCAGGAACTTGCCGCCGGTACGGGTGCCGTCGGGGTTGACCGTCAGCAGTTGCAGCGGCGTGAACTCCTCACCGGTGTTGCGGTCGATGATCACCGAGTGCCGCTGGGAGAAGGTGCCGCGCTTGGTGTCCTGGCCCGACAGCCGCACCAGCTTGCCCTCGGCCACCAGCGAGCCCAGCGCCAGCAGTTCGCCGAAGGCCCAGTCGATCTTGCCCTCGTAGGCCATCTCGCGGCGCTTCTCCAGCACCGGCTGCACCCGCGGGTGGGCGGTGAAGCCGTCCGGGGTCGCCAGGAACGCGTCGCCGATGCGGGCCAGCAGCGCCTTGTCCACCGCGGTTGCCAGGCCCGCCGGCAGCATCTGGTCGGCCTCGACCGATTCGCTGGGCAGCGCGCCGTGTTTCTCCAGCTCGCGGACCTCGTTGAAGACCCGCTCCAGCTGGCCCTGGTAGTCGCGCAGCGCGTCCTCGGCCTCCTTCATAGAGATGTCGCCGCGGCCGATCAGGGCTTCGGTGTAGCTCTTGCGGACGCCGCGCTTGATGTCGACGACGTCGTACATCGCGGGGTTGGTCATCGACGGGTCGTCGCCCTCGTTGTGCCCACGCTTGCGATAGCACAGCATGTCGATGACGACGTCCTTCTTGAACTCCTGGCGGAAGTCGACGGCCAGCTTGGCCACCCACGCGCACGCCTCCGGGTCGTCGCCGTTGACGTGGAAGATCGGCGCGCCGATCATCTTCGCGACGTCGGTGCAGTATTCGCTGGACCGCGAGTACTCCGGCGCGGTGGTGAAGCCGATCTGGTTGTTGGCGATGATGTGAATGGTGCCGCCGACCCGGTAGCCGGGCAGATGGGTCATGTTCAGGGTTTCGGCGACCACGCCCTGGCCGGCGAATGCCGCGTCGCCGTGCAGCATCATCGGCACCACCGAGAAGGCCTTCTCGTCCCCGCGGTCTTCGGCGCCGTGGTCCAGCAGGTCCTGCTTGGCCCGCACCAGCCCCTCCAGCACCGGGTCGACCGCCTCCAGGTGCGATGGGTTGGCGGTCAGCGACACCTGAATGTCGTTGTCGCCGAACATCTGTAGGTATACGCCGGTGGCGCCCAGGTGATACTTGACGTCACCGGAGCCGTGCGCCTGCGCCGGGTTGAGGTTGCCCTCGAACTCGCTGAAGATCTGCGAGTACGGCTTGCCGACGATGTTGGCCAGCACGTTGAGCCGGCCGCGGTGCGGCATCCCGATGACCACCTCGTCGAGCCCGTGCTCGGCGCACTGATCGATCGCCGCGTCCATCATCGGAATGATGCTTTCCGCGCCTTCCAATGAAAATCGTTTCTGGCCAACATATTTGGTCTGCAGAAAGGTTTCGAAGGCCTCGGCCGCGTTCAGCTTGCTCAGGATGAACTTCTGCTCGGCAACCGTCGGTTTGACGTGCTTGGTCTCGACGCGCTGCTGGAGCCATTCCTGTTGCGACGGTTCGAGAATGTGGGTGTACTCCACGCCGATGTGGCGGCAGTAGGCGTCGCGCAGCAGCCCCAGCACGTCGCGCAGTTTCTTGTATTCGCACCCGGCGAAGCCGTTGACCTTGAACACCCGGTCGAGGTCCCACAGCGTCAGGCCGTGGTTGAGGATCTCGAGATCGGGGTGGCTGCGGAAGCGGCTGCCGTCCAGCCGCAGCGGGTCGATGTCGGCCATCAGGTGACCGCGATTGCGGTAGGCCGCGATCAACTCCATCACCCGGGCGTTCTTGTCGACGATCGAGTCCGGGTTGTCGGTGCTCCAGCGCACCGGCAGGTACGGGTTGCCCAGCTCGCGGAAGATCTCGTCCCAGAAGGCGTCCGAGAGCAGCATCTCGTGGATGGTGCGCAGGAAGTCGCCGGACTCCGCGCCCTGGATGATGCGGTGGTCGTAGGTGGAGGTCAGCGTGATCAGCTTGCCGATGCCCAGCTCGGCGATGCGTTCCTCGCTGGCGCCCTGGAACTCCGCGGGGTATTCCATGGCCCCGACGCCGATGATGGCGCCCTGGCCGTTCATCAGCCGCGGCACCGAGTGCACGGTGCCGATGGTGCCCGGGTTGGTCAGCGAAATGGTCACGCCCGCAAAGTCTTCGGCGGTCAGTTTGCCGTCGCGGGCGCGGCGCACGATGTCTTCGTAGGCGGTGACGAACTGCGCGAAGCGCATGGTTTCGCAGCCCTTGATCCCGGCGACCACCAGGGACCGCTTGCCGTCCTTGCCCTGCAGGTCGATCGCCAGGCCGAGGTTGGTGTGCGCCGGCGTCACCGCGGTCGGCTTGCCGTCGATCTCGGCGTAGTGCCGATTCATGTTCGGGAACTTCTTGATCGCCTGCACCAGCGCGTAGCCCAGCAGGTGGGTGAACGAGATCTTGCCGCCGCGGGTGCGCTTGAGCTGGTTGTTGATGACGATCCGGTTGTCGATCATCAGCTTGGCCGGGACGGCGCGGACGCTGGTCGCCGTCGGTACGTCCAGCGACGCCGACATGTTCTTGACGACGGCCGCCGCGGCGCCGCGCAGCGTCTGCAGCTCGTCGCCTTCCGCCGGCGGGGGAGTCGGGGCTTTGGCCGGCCGCACCGCGACCCCGTTGCCGGCGGCGGTGCTGGCGGGGGGCTTGACGGGCTCGGGGGCCTGCGGGGCCGCCGGAGCCGGCTTCGCCGGGGCGACGGCCGGCGGCCCATCACTGCTGCTCGGGGCGGCCGGCGCGGGCTCACCGGCGGGCTCGGGGTTGTAGTCGACCAGGAACTCGTGCCAGCTCGGATCGACGGACGAGGGGTCGTCGCGGAACTTGCGGTACATCTCCTCGACCAGCCATTCGTTCTGCCCGAATGGTGAACTTATGTTGCTCACGACCGCAGTTCGCCTCAATCCTTCTGTTCCGCAAGCGCATTCCCGTGGCGCCTGCACCCTTGTCGGCCCCGGAGGGCCGAACACCTCACACCCAGGGCGGTACCCATTGTTTCCGCCCTATAAAGGCTAACCTCTCGCCGCCGATCCGCCAGGTTGACCGGGGGGCTCGGGGACGGCGGTGGGG
>NZ_BAAGDE010000087.1:0-16183 GCF_054660795.1 Mycobacterium sp. MUNTM1 | reverse complement strand
GGTGGAGGGGACGGGCGTCGTCGTGGTGGGGGCGGGCGCCGGCGAGCCGCTGGTGAGCTTGACCACCGCGTACACCACGGCGGCCAGCAGAATCACCCCGATGGCGCCGGCCGCGACCAGCGCCGCCGGACGGCGGTACCACGGCGTCGGGGGCTCCGGCGGCTGTGGCTCGGGTGCGTAATGCCCGCCGTAGCGCGCGGCCGCGGTGGGCTCGGAGTAGTAATCCGGTTCCTCGGGATAGGGCGGCACGAGAGGAGATGGTAGTAGGTCAGCCCTCGTCGGAGATGAGGCCCAGCGCCCGCTCGAACAGATGCACCGTGGCCGCGTGCAACTGGTCGCCGACCTCCTTCTCCGCCTTGCCGGCGCAGGCCCGGGCCAGCGTTCCCTCGATCACGATCCCGAGCTTGAAGCAGGCCAGCACGGTGTACCAGGTGATGTGGGACAGGTCGCGCACGGTGTTGGCGGCGTAGCGCTCGAAGAGCTCGTCGGTGCTCGCCAATCCGTCCTGTCCGCCCAGCGCGTGGCTGAAGACGCTGGAACCGTCGGACTGGCGCCAGGTGGCCAGCAGCCAGCCCAGATCCAGCAGTGGGTCGCCGATGGTGCACATCTCCCAGTCGACGATCGCGACCACGTCCGGTCCGGTGCGGGAGAACATCACGTTGGCGGCGTGGTAGTCACCGTGCATGATCCCCGGCGTCCAGCTTGCCGGCCGGTGCCGCTCCAGCCAGGTCGACACCTCCTCGATGCCGGGGATGTCGGGCCCGGGGTAGCCGTCGTATTCGTTGTAGGACTCCAGCTCCGAGAGCCACCGCGGCACCTGGCGTTCCAGGAAGCCCTCGGGCTTGCCGAAATCCGCGAGACCCACCGCGACGTGGTCGACCGCGCCCAGCTTGGCCAGCGCATCGGCCATCGACAGGCCCATGCCGTGGCGGATCTCGGCGTCGCCGGCGTGCAGCGGTGGCAGGCCCTCGCCCGCGTTGAAGCCGTCGACCGGGTCCATCAGGTAGAAGACCGCGTCGCCCAGCACACCCGGGTCCTCGCAGGCGGCGATCAGGTGCGGGTGGGGTACGTCGGAACCCGCCAGTGCGGCAAGGACTTTCGTCTCCCGCAAGATCACGTTGTTGCTGCGCGGGCGCAAGTGTCGTGGCCCGCGCCGCAGCACGTAGGGTCGGCCGGCCCGGGTGAAGCGCAGCATGATGTTCTGGGTGCCGCCGGTGACATTGGAAACGTCCTGCAGCGGCCCCTCGCCGAGCCCCTGGGAGGACATCCAGTCCGCCACGGCTTCCAGGTTTACGTAATCCACTTCTCAGCCCTTCGGGTGCGGCGTGTATCGGACGGTCTGCGCTCGGATCATGCCGTCGCGGAACACGAAGGTGTCAACACCGTCGTCAACCCGGTTGACGGCCGAATCGGCGGTCCACTCCAAAAACAGCACTTCCTCGTCGAACAGCTGAGTTCGCAAGTCCCACTGCGCATTCGGCAGGTCGGCGAGCAATGTCGCGAAGACGGAGCGGATGGCGTCCCTGCCGCGGGCGATGCCGGCGGGGCTGAGCACCACCGAATCCTCGGCGTAGTCGACGACGATCTCGTCGAGGTCGCCCGCGGCCAGTGCGGTGCCATGGTGGGCGAACACCTGCTGCGGCGTGCGCGGGGCAGACGTCATGGCACTCCCTTGCAACCTGTGGACCGTCTGGGAAAAAGACTAGGGCAGCGGCGAGGGGCGGCATCGGGCGGCGGCGGCTGGAAGAATAGTGTGCATAACTTACTTTCTGGGGAAGGGAACTGGCGATGCCGCGGACCGACAACGATTCCTGGGAGATCACTCAGAGCGTGGGTGCCACGGCGCTGGGTGTCGCCGCGGCTCGTGCGGCCGAAACCGAGAGTGACAACCCGCTGATCAACGATCCGTTCGCGCGTGTGTTCGTCGACGCCGCGGGCGAGGGCATGTGGAGCATCTACGCCGACCCGGCGCTGCTGGCCAAGGCGGGCGACATCGAACCGGATCTGCGCGATCGCCTTCAGCTGATGGTCGACTTCATGGCGACCCGCACTGCGTTCTTCGACGAGTTCTTTCTCGGCGCCGCGGACGCCGGCGTTCGGCAGGTGGTGATCCTGGCGGCCGGCCTGGACGCACGCAGCTGGCGACTCCCGTGGCCCGACGGCACCGTCGTCTACGAGCTGGACCAGCCCAAGGTGCTGGAGTTCAAATCCAAGACGCTGCGTGAGCACGGGGCGGAGCCCAAGGCCCAGCTGGTCAACGTTCCGATCGATCTGCGCCAGGATTGGCCGAAAGCGTTGCAGGAGGCGGGATTTGATGCATCCAAGCCGGCGGTCTGGTCGGCCGAGGGACTGGTCCGCTACCTGCCCGCTCAGGCCCAGGACCTGCTGTTCGAGCGGATCGACTCGCTGAGCGCTGCGGGCAGTTGGCTGGCGTCCAACGTGCCCGCCGCGGGCTTCACCGACCCCGGTCGGGTGCAGCGCCAGCGCGACGACATGCGGCGGATGCGGGCCGCGGCCGCCGAACTGGTCAACGCCGAGATCACCGACTTCGACGACCTCTGGTACGCCGAGGAGCGCACGCCCGTGGACGGCTGGCTGCGCGAGCGGGGCTGGGACGTCGCGACGGCGTCGTTCGCGGAGTTGATGGCGCGGTACGGCCGCAGCGTTCCGCAGGGCGCGGAGGACTCGATGCCGCCCACCCTCTACGTGTCCGCGCAGCGGACGGCCGGCTGATCAAAACCCGGTAGCCGCAACGCCTCTCGCCACCGTCACGGGGACTCGGTACCCTCGCCGCTATGCCTGTTCGACGCGCCCGGGTGAGCGACGTGCACGAGATCGCCGCCGCGATGCCGCACGTTCAGCGCCTGGCGGGTCCCAAGGGCAATGCCATCTACCAGGTCGGCGGCAAGTCGTTCGTCTTCTTCCGCACACCCCGGCCGGACGCCACCGATCCGGACACCGGCGAGCGCTATGCGGACGTCATCATGCTCTGGGTGGAATCGGAGAGCGACAAGTTGGCGTTGGTCTCCGACCCCACGTCGCCGTTCTTCACCACGGACCACTTCGACGGTCATCCCTCGGTCCTGGTGCGGGCCAGTCGGCTGGCGGAAATCAGCAGAACCGAATTAGCTGAGCTGATCCAGGACGCCTGGTTGTCCCGGGCGTCGAGGAAGCGGGCCGCCACCTGGCTCGCCGACCACCTCTGACACCGCGCGCTGCGCCGACAAGCACTGTTGCATAACCCTTTGCATGTTTAGACATAAGTCGAACGGGTAATTTCACGTCCACGAGAAAACTTCTTCTCGTCCACATTGGAGGTCACGATGCGTGGCAGCGGGATCATCGGAACGGTTGCGTTGGTGTGGTTGCTGATCGGGGTTTTCGCGGCGTGGCAGCGCGACTACTTCAAACAGGACAACTCATCATGCGCCTCGGCGGGCACGGTTGCGGTAACCGTGATCGCCGGACCCTTGAATTACTTCGGTGTCAATCCGAAAGTTACGGATTGCCATCTGCCGCAACCAAGTTCAATGCAATCGATCAACCTCTAACCGCTCACTCAAAGGAAGTCGACATGGTTATCTTAGGGATTATCCTGCTTATCCTGGGATTCTTTCTCCACGTACCCATCCTGACCACGCTGGGCATCATCCTGTTGGTCATCGGCGTGGTCCTCTGGATTCTCGGCTCGGTCGGCCGCCCGGTAGCCGGCCGCCGCTATTGGTATTAACACTTCGGCTGGAGAAACGATCGCGCGGCTGCTCAGCAGTCGCGCGATTCGTTTCACAGGACGCGCATAGGTTCGCCATAGCGTTGGCTCAGCCCGCGGCGGATACTGGAACTTGTGACGCAGCCCCGAGCCTCAGTAGAGCGGGTTGTTATGTGTCGTGCAGACGGCAACCCCATCAACGTTTTGGTCGTAGACGACGAATCCGTCCTGGCCGACATGGTCTCGATGGCCCTGCGGTACGAGGGTTGGAACATCTCCACCGCGGGTGACGGGGCATCGGCCATCGCGAACGCCCGCGCGCAGCGGCCCGATGTGGTTGTGCTGGACGTGATGCTGCCCGACATGAGCGGCCTCGACGTCCTGCACAAGCTGCGCGAAGAGAATCCGCAACTGCCCGTGCTGCTGCTGACGGCCAAAGACGCCGTCGAAGACCGGATCGCCGGCCTGACCGCGGGCGGCGACGACTATGTCACCAAACCGTTCAGCATCGAAGAGGTCGTGCTGCGCCTGCGCGCGCTGTTGCGCCGCACCGGCGTGACGACGGTGGACAGCGGCGCGCAACTGGTGGTCGGCGACCTGGTGCTTGACGAGGACAGCCATGAGGTCACCCGGGCGGGTGAGCCAATCTCGTTGACTTCCACCGAGTTTGAGCTGTTGCGATTCATGATGCGCAACGCCAAGCGGGTGCTGAGCAAGGCCCAAATCCTGGACCGGGTGTGGAGTTACGACTTCGGCGGCCGGTCCAACATCGTCGAGCTCTACATTTCATACCTGCGCAAGAAGATCGACAACGGCCGGGAACCGATGATCCACACGCTGCGCGGCGCGGGTTATGTCCTCAAGCCGGCCCGCTGAGACGCGAAGGGCCTGGTCCCTTCGGCTGCGGCTGCTGGTCGGTCAGATCGTCGTGTTGGCGATCGTCTGCGTGGGCATCACCGCGGCGACCGAATTGGCGCTGCTGCACCACCTGGTGGCCCAGCTCGACGGGCAACTCGCCGGCACCTCCTACCGTTCGGCGCTCATGTACCCCGAGCCGCCACACTCGGGCTGGCGGCATCAGCACGTCTATCCGAGGCCGGGCCCCGGCCCGCGGTTCCTGGACGCCCCGGGCCAGCCGGCGGGCATGGTGGCGGCGGTAGTCAGCCACGGGAACACGGTGGACGCCGGCTACACGACGAGCAGCGGCGACCGGGCCGAGCTGACGCCGACCGCCCAGCTGCAGCTGTCCGGGATCGCCGGCAGCCGCAAACCGGTGACCCTGAACCTCGACGGGCTGGGCCGCTATCGGGTGGTGGCGGCCCCGAGCCGCAGCGGCGGCGACGTCATTGTCACCGGCCTGTCCATGGCCAACATCGACGCCACCCTGATGCGGATGCTGGTCATCTTCGGGATCGTCACCGTCATCGCGCTCGTCGCCGCGACCACCGCCGGTGTGATCATCATCAGGCGGGCGCTGGCGCCGCTGCGCCGCGTCGCGCAAACGGCGAGCGAGGTTGCCGGCTTGCCGTTGGCCCGCGGCGAGGTCGAACTCCCGGTGCGGGTGCGCGAATCCGACGCCAACCCCTCCACCGAGGTGGGGCAGCTCGGCATGGCCCTCAACCAGATGCTGGACCACATCGCGGCGGCGCTGTCGGCGCGACAGGCCAGCGAGACGCGGGTTCGCCAATTCGTCGCCGACGCCAGCCACGAACTGCGCACGCCGCTCGCGGCGATCCGCGGCTACACCGAACTGACCCAACGGATGGGCGACGACCGCGAGGCGGTGGCGCAGGCGATGAGCCGGGTGGCCTCCGAGACCGAGCGGATGACGCGCCTCGTCGAGGACCTGCTGCTGCTGGCCCGGCTGGACTCCGGCCGGCCGCTGGAACGCGAACCGGTGGATCTGTCGCGGTTGGCGGTGGACGCGGTCAGCGACGCTCACGTCGCCGGGCCCGATCATCAATGGGAACTCGACCTGCCCGAGGAGCCGGTGGTCGTCACCGGCGATGCTGCCCGGCTACACCAGGTGCTGGCCAATCTGCTTGCCAACGCCCGGGTTCACACCGGTGCGGGCACGGTCGTGACGACGCGGTTGACCGCCGAGCCATCGCATACCGTGCTGCAGGTCATCGACAACGGGCCAGGCATCCCGGCGGCGCTGCAATCCGAGGTTTTCGAACGGTTCGCCCGCGGTGACTCGTCGCGTTCCCGCAAGGGCGGCAGCACCGGGCTGGGACTGGCGATCGTCTCCGCAGTTGTCAAGGCGCACAACGGAACCATCACGGTGGACAGCGCACCGGGTCGTACCGAGTTCACGGTGCGGTTGCCACCCAACGGATGTCAACCGCCCGCCGTCGATTAGGTCAGGAGCAGGTCGCGTCGATTTCGAATGGCTTGTTCACCTGCTGCATCGGGTTCGCCATGTCGACACCGGTGGCGGTGCCGGTGACCTTGTAGGTGTTGCCGTCCTTGGTCGCCGAGGCGTTGCCCTGGCTACCTTGCGCGTACTGAAGGGTTACGCCGTTGACGTTGCCGAGCTGGACCGCCTTCACCGCGAGCGGATTGGCGTCGGCGAGCACGACGCTGATCCCGGTCTGGTTGCCACCGACCGCGATGGAGATGTTGCCGCCGGCCTTGGTGCAAATAGTGGTGCCTTGGACGTTCTGGTCCTTGCCGTCGATGATGACCTTCGACGAGTTGTTGCCGCCGGCCGACACGGAGCCTCCCGGCACCGAGGTCGAAACGCCATTTGATTTGTTGCTTGAACAGCCCGATATCCCGGCGACCAGAATTGCGGCTCCGGCGACCGTCACCGTCAGTTGACGCTTCACCTGTTCTCCTTTACCCGATAGTTGCGGTCCTCGGCATTGAGGGCCGTCTGGGCAGTATGCGGGTTAACTGAACCACGATCCAGCGCCCGAAGAAATTGTTGCTGTGTTCATTAATTGGTGCGCGAAATGTCGGCCGGAGCGCCTTGAAGGATGGCGCATTAGTGACAAGGTGGGGAGGTGGACCATAAGCCGCCCAGCGCTCTCATCGAATCGGCCCATCGCGACCACCGGCTGCCGTTTCACGATGAAACGGATTTCGCCGACGCCGACCGCGGATTCATCGCCGCGGAGTCGCCGTGCGTGATCAAAGCGGCCGACGGGCGGGTGGTCTGGGACAACGACGCCTACTCGTTCCTGAGTGGCCCCGCCCCGGCGTCGGTTCACCCCAGTCTCTGGCGACAATCGACGCTGGCCGCCAAGCAAGGCCTCTACGAAGTGGTTCCCGGCATCTATCAGGTCCGCGGCTTCGACATCTCGAACGTCACCTTCGTGGAATCCGACAACGGCGTCATCGTCATCGACCCCCTGGTGTCCACGGAGGTGGCCGCGGCGGCGCTGGCCCTGTATCGCGCCCACCGAGGCGGCGAGCGCCCCGTCGTCGCGGTGATCTACACCCACAGCCACGTCGACCATTTCGGCGGAGTACTGGGCGTCACCTCGCAGGCCGACGTGGATGCCGGTGCGGTGGCCGTCATGGCGCCGGAGGGGTTCGTCGAGCATGCGGTGCAGGAGAACGTCTATGCCGGACCGGCGATGCTGCGCCGCGCAACCTACATGTACGGCGCCCAGCTGGCGCGCGGACCCCTGGATCATGTGGGCTGCGGGCTGGGACAGGCCACGTCCACCGGCGAGGTGGCCCTCATCGTGCCGACCGTCGACATCAGGGAAACCGGCGAAAAACACACGATCGACGGCGTGGAGATCGAGTTCCAGATGGCGCCCGGCACCGAGGCGCCCGCCGAAATGCATTTCTATTTCCCGCGTTTCCGCGCCCTGTGCATGGCCGAGAACGCCACCCACAACCTGCACAACCTGCTCACCCTGCGCGGCGCGCTGGTGCGCGACCCGCGCGCCTGGTCCGGTTACCTCACCGAGGCCATCGACACCTTTGCCGACCGCACCGACGTCGTGTTCGCCTCCCACCATTGGCCGACCTGGGGACGGGACAAGATCGTCGCGTTCCTGTCGCTGCAGCGTGACCTCTACGCGTACCTGCACGACCAGACGCTGCGATTGCTCAATCAGGGCTTCACCGGTGCCGAAATAGCCGAAATGTTCCAGCTGCCACCGGCTCTCGATCAGGCCTGGCACGCTCGCGGTTACTACGGGTCGGTCAGCCACAACGTCAAGGCGATCTATCAGCGATACATGGGCTGGTTCGACGGCAACCCGGCACGGCTGTGGCCGCATCCTCCCGAGGCCCTCGCGCCTCGCTATGTCGCGGCGATGGGCGGCATCGACCGGGTCGTCGAGCTCGCCAAGGAAGCGTTCGACTCCGGTGATTACCGTTGGGCCGCCACGCTTTTAGACCATGCGATGTTCACCGACAGCGATCATGCCGCTGCCCGTGCGCTCTACGCCGACACGTTCGAGCAGCTGGCCTACGGCGCCGAGAACGCGACCTGGCGGAACTTCTTCCTCAGCGGGGCGACCGAACTGCGCGACGGCAATTTCGGCACCGCCGGCCAGGTCACTTCCCCCACGATGCTGGCCCAACTGACGCCGGAGCAGATCTTCGACGGCCTGGCCATCCGGGTCAACGGGCCGCGCAACTGGGATCTTGACATCACCGTCGACGTCACCCTTGCCGACCCGCCGGTCAACTATCGACTCGCCTTGCGCAACGGCGTGCTGGTGCAGCGCAAGGCCCCGCCAGACCCCTCGACGGCAACGGTTACGGTCCGGCTGGACAACAAGATTCGGCTACTGGCCGTCGCGGCGGGTGATTTCGCCTCACCCGGCCTGGAGCTGACCGGCGATCAGGGGGCGCTGCAGGCGTTGGTGGGGGCGCTCGACGTGCCGGACACGAATTTCAACATCGTCACGCCGTGACGCCGCCTCAGGCGACGTCGATCACCACCTTGCCGAGCACCTTGCGATCGGCCACGTGCCGCAAGGCCGCGGGCGTCTCCGACAGCGGGAACCGCGCCCCGATGTAGGGCCGCACCTTGCCTGCGGCGAACATCTGCGCCAACTCCTTGAGGTCGCGCACCGCGTCGTGGGGCCGATCGGTCATGAACGTGCGGATCTCCATGCCGCGCACACAGATGTCTTTGAGCAGAATAAGATTCAGCGGAATCGCCGGGATGGTGCCGGCCGCGTAGCCCAGCGTGACGAAGGTGCCGCCACGCGCGAGCCCGCGCAGCGCCGGCTCGGAATACGACCCGCCCACCGGGTCCAGCACCACGCGGGCGTTGTCGCCGGTGAGCTCACGGATCCGCGTCTTCAGGTCCTCGCGGTCGTAGTCCACGGTCGCCTCGGCACCGCGCTGCCGGCACAGCTCGAGCTTCTGCGGGCTCGACGCCGCGGCCAGCACCCGGGCCCCCATCGCGACCGCCAGGTCGACCGCGGCCAGCCCCACACCGCCCGCGGCGCCGAGTACGACCACCCAATCTCCTTGTGTGACGGCGGCCGTCGAGCGCAGCGCGTGGTAGGCGGTGCGGTAGGTGACGCCGAAGGCCGCGGCGGAGGCGAAGTCGGCGTCGTCGGGTACGAGCTCGGCCTGACTCGCGTCGAGCAGCGCCTGTTCGGCGAACGCCCCGAAGGTGGTTCCGGAAACCCGCTGTCCGGGACGGAACGGCGCACCGTCGCCGGCGGCGATGACCTCCCCGGCGATCTCATTGCCCGGGATAAACGGCGGCGGGATCTTGACCTGGTACTTGCCGGCGATGAACAGCACGTCGGGGAAGTTGACCGCGGCCGCGCGGACCCGCACCAGCAACTGGCCCGGGGCCGCTACGGGATCGGGCACGTCTTCGATCACCAGATCCTCGGGAGCGCCGTAGGAACGACAGATCACCGCGCGCATCAATGGGCCTCCAGACCACGTAAACAGAACCGCACCACGTGTGCGATGTCGTCGGGGCCGGGCCGGTCGGCCGAGCCCACATAGCGTCGCATGGTCGCGGCGGTGCAGCTGAACACCGCCTGGACATCGCGGTCGACGTCGGTACTGCCCAGCGCCGCAACGGGTTCGACGAGCAGCTCGCGGAGCGGCCCCATCATCTCCTGGTCGGCCGCGCGCCAGCTGGTACCGGTCGACATCTGGCCGGCCGCCGCGCGGGTCATGCTGATCAGGTGCGGGTCGGCCACCTGGGCCAGCGTGCCCTCGATCCACCGTGCGATCTTGTCGCGCGGCTCGGATTCCTTGGCCATCTGATGCTCGAGGTAGGACACCACGATGCCCACCCCGCGCTCCATGACGGCCAGGATCAGATCGTCCTTGCCGGCGAAATAGCGGTAGAACGCCTTGTTCGACGACCCCGCCTCGGCGACGATGTCGCTGACCCGCGGCGGTTCGGGGGCGACGCGTTCCATGACGCGCACCGCGGCGGCCAGGATGCGTTCCACCTCCTCGGTGGCTTCCCGCTGCCGGTCATCCAGTGCCCGCTCGACCGCGGCGGCCACCCGGTCAGAGGTCAACGAGCTCACCGTATTTGGCGCGCGCGGCCGCGCGCCGCACGTCGAGCATCTCGCTGGGCCAGTCGCCCTCCTCGGCCTGGTAACCCTTCAGCAGCATCCGGGCCAGGTTGACCTTGTGCGCCTCGGTCGGCCCGTCGGCCAGCCCCAGCGCGATGCCGCCCAGCAGGACGTTGACCAGGGGCAGCTGGTCGGTGAGCCCCAGCGCCCCGTGCACCTGAATGGCCCGCAGGGCAATCGATTTGAGCACCTGCGATGCCAGGATCTTGCAGGCGGCGATCTCGGCGCGTGCGGCGCGCTCGTCACCGTTGTCGATCAGCCACGCGGCGTGCAGCACGGTCAGCCGGAACGGGATCAGCTCGGTGTACGAGTCGGCGACGAACTCCTGGACCAGTTGCTTGTCGGCCAGCAGACTGCCCTGGGTGAAGCGACTTTTCGCCCGGCGGGACATGATCTCGACGGCGCGTTGCGCCATCCCGATGGAGCGCATCGCGTGATGCAGGCGCCCGCCGGCCAGCCGGGTCTGCAATATCACAAAGCCCTGCCCGGGTTCGCCGAGCAGCGCGTCGGCGGGCACCCGCACGTCGTTGTAATGCACCAGCGAATGGCCCGGCTCGTGCGGGTCGGCCCCGACCAGGTGGTGATTGGCTTCCAGGATCAGCCCCTCGGTGCCGGCGGGGATCAGGAACGTCGACGCACCGGTGTGGACCGGCACGTCGGGATCGGTGATCGCGACGACGATGAAGAACGAGGCGACGGAGGCGTTGGAGGAGAAGTACTTTCGCCCGGTGATCACCCAGTCGTCACCGTCGCGGACCGCGCGGGTGGTGAACACTCGCGGGTCCGCGCCGCCCTGCGGCTCGGTCATCGAGAAGCACGAGAAGATCTCCCCGGACAGCAGGCCCGCCAGGTAGCGGTCCTTCTGTTCCTGGGTTCCGAAGCGGGCGATGATCTCGGCGTTGCCGGTGTCGGGCGCTTGCGTTCCGAACACGATCGGCGCCCACGGGCTGCGGCCCAGGATCTCGTTGATCAGCGTCAGCTTGACCGCACCGAAACCCTGCCCGCCCAATTCGGGCCCCAGATGCGGTGCCCACAAACCCTTGTCGCGCACCTGCTGCTTGAGCGGGTCGACGATGCGGCGCCGTTCGTCGTTCAGCGGCAAGAACTCGCAGCCGGGGAACAGCACCTCGAGCGGTTCCACCTCGTCGCGAACGAAGCCGCGGATCCACTCGAGCCTCTCCTCGAATTCCGGCTCGGTAGAAAAGTCCCAGGACATTCGAACACTCCTTTCTTTGCGGGCCCACTGCGCCCGGATTGCGTCAGGGGATCCCGCCGTCGGCCCGCAGGATCGAGCCGGTGGTGAAGCTGGACGCGTCGGACGCCAGGAACAGTGCCGCGCCGACGATTTCGTGGGGGTCGCCCGCGCGCTGCAACGAAAGATGCTTGAACGGATTCTGTTCGGCCGCTTCGAGATTCCAGGCCTTGCTCACATCGGTGAGAAACGGCCCGGCCATCAAGGTGTTGACCCGCACCGCCGGGCCGAACGCCTTCGCCAGCGCCTCGGTCATGGCATTGAGCCCGGCCTTGGACGCGGCGTAGGGGATGATGTCGGGCGTCGGCCGCAGCGAGCCGGCCGTACTCACGTTGATGATCGAGCCGCGTCCGGCCGCCACCATGCGCTCACCCACCAGCGCCGACAAGCGGAATGGGCCCTTGAGGTTGAGGTTGACCACGGCGTCGAAGAGCTTCTCGGTCACGTCGGTCAGCTTGTCGTACAGCGGGGACATACCCGCGTTGTTGATCAGCGTGTCGACCTTGCCGAACCGTTCGTAGCTGGCCTCGACCAGGCCGTCGAGCTGATCCCAGCGCCCCACGTGCACCTGATACGGCAGGGCCGACCGGCCGGTCTCGGCCTCGATCTCTTCGGCGGTGGACACGCAGTTGTCCATGTTGCGGCTCGCGATCACCACGTCGGCACCGCAGCGGGCCGCGCCGAACGCAATCTCGCGGCCCAGGCCGCGGCTGCCCCCAGTGATCAGCATGACCCGATCGGTGAGATCGAAAAGCTGTTCGGCATAACCCATTTCAGGATCCTTTGGTAGATCGGGCGAGTTCGGCGGCAGTGGCGATGAGCTGGAGAATCATCGGACCGAACGCGTCGGTGATCTTGGGGTCCACCTTGCCGGTCCGCATCCCGGCCGCGTACGTCTTCTCCAGCACGATGCCCAGCTTCCAATTGGCCAGCACCAGGTAGTAGTCGATGTTCTCGGTCGACACTCCGCTGACGGATTCGTAATGCTCCAACAGCTCGCTGCGCGTGGGCATGCCGCGCATGTCGAGATAAAACCCGTCCTCGCGCGGCTTTTCGCCGTCGTAGCCCAGCAAACACCACGCCAGGTCGAGGAGCGGATCGCCGACCGTGGTCATCTCCCAGTCCACGATCGCGGCCAGGCGCGCGGGGGCGTCGTGCGCGAACATCACGTTGGCGAACTGATAGTCGCCGTGCATGATGCCCGGCCGGTAATGCGCGGGACGGTTGCGGCGCAGCCAGTCGGAGGCCACGTCCAGACCCGGCAGCTCGCGGACCTGGTAGGCGTCGAGAAACGCCAGCCAGCGGTCGACCTGCCGCTCGTGGAATCCGTCCGGGCGGCCGAAACCTTCGAGTCCTTGCTTGCGCCAGTCCACCCGGCCCAGCTTGGCCGCGCCGTCGACCAATTGGAAGGCCAGGCCGCGCCGGGCCTCGAGGTCGGTGTCGAACGGCGATGGCCACCCGCCGTCCATCGGGCTCCAGCCGTCGATCGCCTGCATCACGTAGAACGGCATCCCCAGCACGGCGCCGGTGTCGTCGGCGGCGATCAGCGCCGCGTGCGGGACATCGGTGCCGGACAGCGCCCGCACCAGGCGGATCTCCCGCAGCAGCCCGTCGATGCGGGCGGCGTCGGCCCGGGCGCCGGGCATCCGCAACACCATCCGCTGGCCACCGCGCTCGATCAGATAGAGGGTGTTCTGCGAACCGCCCTTCAGCTGGGTCAGTCGCGCCTCTTCGCCGCCGCCCGGCGCGTCGTTCGCATCCAGCCAGCGCGCGAGGACGGCCGCGTCGAGTCCCGATTCACCAGTCACCGGCCAACCCCTCTCTGCACACCCCGATCTCTGTCCGGAGAATAGCATTCTCCGTGCTAGGGGCAAGTGAGGCCGTCAGCCCGGCTTGTGCGCGCTCAGCAGGAAACCGGGAGCCATGAAGTGGCCCTCGTCGTCGTGGTCCAGGTGCGCCAGCGGACCGTCGGGGGACCCGGCGGCGTCGGTGCCGTACACCTTGGCCGGGCGCACGTCATCGACCCGCCACAGCGTCGCGACGGCGTCGCGCAATTCGGCTTCGGCGAAGCCGGGTGGGCCCGGCCGGCCCGAATGGGCGTCGTCCAATGCGCCGGCGGCGAAGGCCAGGATGTACAGCGCGGCGCCCGGCGCGGCGGCCCGGAAGATCGACTGCACATAGTCCTGGCGGCGCTCGGGCGGCAGCGCGTGAAACAGCCCGCTGTCCAGAATCGTGGAGAAGCGACCGTCATAGCCGCCGAAGTCGGTGACGTCGGCCTGCGCGAAAGTCGCCGTCGTCAGCCCTCGCTCGGCGGCAGCGGCGGTGGCCGCGGCGATCGCGGTCGCGCTGGCGTCCAGGCCGACCACGGTGTAGCCGAGCGCGGCGAGGGTCAACGACAAAGCGGCGTGGCCGCAACCGGAGTCCAGCACCTCGCCGCGGATCTTGCCCTGATCGATGAGCAGCGCCAGCTCCGGTTGGGGGCGCCCGATGCTCCAGGGAGGCGGGGCGGCTTGTCGGTAGGCGGCGTCCCAATCCCTGTCCGGTTCAGTCACGGAGCCTCCTCGAGATCGGCGTCACCCCACGCGATGAGAAACTGGCGCTGCCAACCATCGAACGACAGGAAGAAATATGCAAGTGCTTCTGGTCCGGCACGCGCTGCCGCTGCGCAGCGAACACGGACAAGGTTCCGATCCGGACCTGTCGCAGGAAGGGTTGGCCCAGATCGAGCGACTCCCCAAGGCGCTCGCCAGGTTTCCGATCGCGCGGGTAGTGAGCAGCCCGCAGCGCCGGGCCATCCAGACCGCCGAACCGGTCGCGGCGGATCGCGGCCTGACCGTCGAGATCGACGATCGCTTCGCCGAGTACGACCGCGATCTTCCCGTCTACATCCCCGTCGAGCAGATCCGCGCGGAGATGCCCGAAGAATGGGCGCGCCTGGCTCAGGGGCATCTGCCCAGCGCGGTCGACGAGGACGTTTTCCGTGCCCGGGTGCGTGCCGCGGTCGACGACCTGGTCGCCACCGGCGACCCCGACGACACGGTCGCGGTGTTCAGCCACGGCGGCGTCATCAACGTCCTCCTGCACGAAATCCTCGGAACCGCCCGGCTGCTGTCCTTTCCGGTCGACTACGCGTCGGTCACTCGGCTGCTGTTCTCCCGGTCCGGGCAGGCGACGGTGGCGGCGGTCAACACCACCGAACACGTCTGGGACCTGTTGCCGCGGAACCAGAGGCTGCTCGACGACGACGCGAGCCGTGGCAAGGCCTGAGCGGGCGACCGGCAAATCGCAGGTAGTGCGCCGCGTCGGGCCCGGCGATGGTAGACAAGTTCGGTGACTTCAGCTGACCAACTCGAGGGCCTCGACCTGGCCTCGCTGGACTCCTACCTGCGTTCGCTCGGGATCGGGCGCGAGGGTGAGTTGCGCGCGGACTTCATATCCGGTGGTCGCTCCAATCTGACCTTCCGGGTCTACGACGACAGCAACAGTTGGTTGGTGCGGCGCCCGCCGCTGCACGGGCTGACGCCGTCGGCGCACGACATGGCCCGCGAGTACCGGGTCGTCGCGGCGCTGCAGGACACGCCCGTTCCGGTCGCGCGCACGATCGGCCTCTGCGAGGACGATTCGGTGCTGGGCGCCCCCTTCCAGATCGTCGAATTCGTCGCCGGACAGGTGGTGCGCCGACGCGCTCAGCTCGAATCGTTCAGCCACACGGTCATCGGCGGCTGCGTCGACTCGTTGATCCGGGTGCTCGTCGACCTGCACACCGTCGACCCCAACGCCGTCGGCCTGGCCGACTTCGGCAAGCCCAGCGGCTATCTGGAGCGTCAGGTGCGGCGCTGGGGCTCGCAATGGTCGCTGGTGCGGTTGCCCGAGGATCGCCGCGATGCCGATGTGGAACGGCTGCATTCCGGTCTGGGCGAAGCGATTCCGCAGCAGAGCCGCACGTCGATCGTGCACGGCGACTACCGGATCGACAACACGATCCTGGACGCCGACGACCCGACCAAGGTTCGTGCGGTCGTCGACTGGGAGCTCTCCACGCTGGGGGATCCGCTGTCCGACGCGGCCCTGATGTGCGTGTACCGCGACCCCGCCCTGGACCTGATCGTCAACGCGCAGGCCGCGTGGACGTCGCCGTTGTTGCCGACGGCCGACGAACTGGCGGACCGTTATTCGCTGGTGGCCGGCACACCGCTGGCGCATTGGGAGTTCTACATGGCGCTGGCCTACTTCAAGCTCGCCATCATCGCCGCGGGCATCGACTTCCGCAGGCGGATGTCGGATCAGGCCCGCGGCACGGGCGACGCGTCCGAGCACACTCCCGAGGTGGTGGCGCCGCTGATCTCCCGGGGTCTTGCCGAATTGGCCAAGCTGCCCGGTTAGCGCGAGGCAGCCGCGTGCTGACGTTTGGCCGCGCGGCGCAGCTGCAAGATCCGTGCGGTGCCGACCGCAACCGTGATCAGCCCACCGACCACGGCCGCCAGCAGGATCGCCACTCCCTTGGGTTGGCTCCAGCGCCAGCCCAAGAACTGAAACTCTGCGGGTGCCGTGTTCTGGGTGATGAAAATCAGCAACAGGATCAGGATCACGAAGCCGGCGATCAGCGACGACCACAAGGCGCCGGCGCGGGTGAAGCCGATGGCCGGTTCCTTGGCGGGCTTGCCGGTCTTGGCGGCGGGGTCGGGCTTGGGG
>NZ_BAAGDE010000086.1:0-16368 GCF_054660795.1 Mycobacterium sp. MUNTM1 | reverse complement strand
CCCCGTGGGCGGCCCGGGCAGAGGCGGGGGACCCGGCGGCGGCGAACCGGCGTCGGCGGGCGGGGTGCGGTCGTCGCCGGCCAGAGCCGGTTCCGGAGCCCGGTCTGCCGGTCGCCGCGGAGGCTCCTCTGCCGCGGGCGGCTCGAACTGGACTTGCGGCATCGCCGACGGCATCTGCCATGGCGGCAGGGCCATCCGTCGGGATGCGGTTCGCTTCGAGGACTTCGGCGGCTCCACCGGGTCGTCGGCGAGCTCCTCAGACGCCGAGTCGCGGTCGGCGTTAGGCACGCTAGTGACGTCGTCACCGACATCGGCACCGTCGGGTAGACCGATCACGTCCGCGGAGCGATCCGCACTCACGCCCGGCAACGCAGTTTCTGCCGGCGCGACCGCGCCGGACTCGACATCGTCATCGTCCGAAATATCGGTGGTATTGGCCTGGGCCAGCTCCTCGAGGATCGGGCCAGCACCAGAACCGGCCGGCGCATCGGCATCCTCGTCCGACTCAGCCGGAGGGTCTACATTGGCGATGGGCTCGGCCTCGACGTCCCGCTGGTCAAGTTCGCCGCCACCAGACGGCCACTGAGTCGGCTCATCATCGACGTCGCTGAGGGCACCCGGGTCGGACGTTGCCAACTGCTGCTTCTTTGCTTCCATTCGCTCGAGTAGAGCAGCGGCCCGGGACTCGATCTCGTCGAGCTCGTGTCGTTGATTCGGCTCGGGCGTCAGCCCCTCCGGCTCGGAACGGCTCCATTCGACGTTCTCCACCAGCGGCTCGTCTGGTGTGTGCGGCTCGGGTTCCGTCGGCAAAGTCGCGGGGTGCGGCTCCGACGAGAGGGCGGCGACCCCGTCGGGTTCGGCGACCGGTTCCGGCTCACCAACCTCGGGAACTTCGGACCCATGCGCCTCGGGAAAAGCAAAGCCTTCCGCCGTTTCCTCGAATCGTTCCGGCTCAACCGGCAAGGCCGACTCCCCTGTGGTTGCCCACACCGACGACTCGGAGTCTCCTGCACCGAATGGCGTTGCCTCCGGGCTGGTTTCGGATTCAACGACCGCTTCGGGTTCGCTGACCGGTTCGGGTTCGACGACTGGTTCGGATTCGGCGACCGCGTCGGGTTCCGCGACGAGCTCCGGTTCAACAACTTCGGGAACTTCCGCCGACCCTTCGGATCGTTCCGGCTCAACCGGCAAAGCCGACTCCCCCGTTGGTTCCCACACCGACGACTCAGAGTCTCCCGCATCGGACAACGTCGACTCCAGGCTATTTTCGGGTTCGGCGACCGGTTCCGGTTCAACAACCCCAGGCACTTCGAACCCCGCGGTCTCGGGAAACGCGAAGCTTCCCACCGACCTTTCGAATTGTTCCGACTCGGCCGGCAAGGCCGACTCCCAAATCGACGGGTCAGAGTCTCCCGCATCGAACGACGTTGACTCCGGGCTGATTTCGGGTTCGGCAATCGCCTCAGCTTCACTGACAGGTTCGGTTTCGGCGACAGGTTCGGTTTCGGCGACCGGTTCGGATTCGGCGACCGCGTCGGGTTCCGCGACGAGCCCCGGTTCAACAACCTCGGGAACTTCCGCCGACCCTTCGAATCGTTCCGGCTCAACCGGCAAAGCCGACTCCCACACCGGCGACTCGGAGTCTGGTGTGTCGAACGACGTTGACTCCGCACTGATTTCGGGCTCGTCGAAGGGTTCGGCCTGCGCCCTGCGGGCCTGGCCCAGCTCTTGCAACATTGACTCGTAGAGCGTCTCGGTGGGAACGGACGGTTCGGCTGCAACGCCGTTGGTTTCCTGCGATGACACCGGCTCGTCCTCCGGCGTCGCTTCGTCGTGCTCGAGTGCACCAACCTCCGGCGCCAGGCCCCAGTCAGCACCCGTGTCGGATTCACTTTCGTCCCGGCTCTCGGACTCCGCGGCTGCCTCGCCCGAGTCGATCTCGTCGTCGGTGTGCTTCATTGACATACCTGTGCCGGGTGACAACGACTCGTCCACGCGCGACGTGTGGGCGGTTTCGCCGGCGATGTCGTCCTCGGCAGCCGGCCCATATCGGGGCCGCCCCCGGGACTCTTCGACGTCGCGGTTGATCCGGATGCCGCGTTCGAATGCAACCGGGACTCGCTTACGGCCCGGGTGCGGCGCGGCACTCGTGTCTGTCTGCGGCTCCCGGTGAGCACCCGCATCCGAGCTGCGTGAATTCTCTGCGACGTCCCGGGGATCGGCGGGCTTGGGTTCGCGGTTCGCGTTATCGGGCTGTCTACCGCGACGGATACGGACCGGTCGCCGTTGCTTTTCGTCCGGCAACCAGGGAGGACGCGCCAGCGACCCGCGATCTTGCTCCGCAGGCTTCTGCTTGGGCTGCTGAGACAACGTCCCACTCTCTTCGCCGGGTCATTCGTTCTTGTTCTTGTCAATGCTACGTACCGCCTGCCGCAGGCGGCCACTTCGAGGTTCCCACACATCTAGCGGGCTCAGAGACGGTTTTTTCGGCGGGCTCGAACTCACTGTGCGGTTGCCGGCTCGGCTCCGTAACGTCATTTTGCGTTAGCTTGACCGTTGGACCAGGACGTCGTCCGTGCCGTCGGACTTCTCGGCGGGCGTCCGTGCCGGCCGGCGGCGGCCGCCGATGGCGACCCCACCTGCCACCGCCATCAATGCCAAGGCGGCCGCCGTCACGCAAAATACGATTGTGCGGGCCTGACGGCTGGCCGGTGGGGTATGCGGACGTCCGGCGATGCGTGATCCTGCTTGAGGATTGGGGATCTGATTCGGGGCGGGAAGCCAGTTCGTCAGTGCAGCCGTCGGGTCGATCACGCCGTAACCGGTCGCCATATTCGGGCCGACACCGGGGGTATGCGCGGTCCGCTTAACCAGATCCATCACCTGGCCGGCGTTCAAGTCAGGGAAGCGCGACCGGATCAGCGCCACCAGGCCCGATACGAAGGGCGCTGCAAAGCTGGTGCCGTTGACCTGCGACCAACCTTGCTTGGTAAGTACCTCGTTTGTCAGGCTGGGGCCGTTCGGGTTCAGTGAGGTGATGCGCTCTCCCGGCGCAGCGACGGCGACCCACGGGCCATGCAGACTGAAATCGGCTGGTTCCGCGGACGGGGTCACCGCGCCCACCGTCAAGACGTATTGGTCAAACCACGCCGGGCTGGCAATCGTACGTACCGAGTCCCAGCCGGCCTGCAGCGGCATATTCGGATCAGTCATGACGTTCTGTGCGTTGCACAACCCCTGCTGATTGAAGTTGCCCGCGGCAGCCACCACCACCACGTTGTGTTCGAACGCGTCGCGGACGGCTTGACCCAGAGCTTTGTCGTCGAGTCCCGATCCCACCGGACTGCACGCCACCTCGGACAAATTGATGACGGTCGCACCCATGCTGACGGCGCGGGAGATCGCGTAGGCGAGCGTCAAGGTGTTGCCGTAGCCCTCTGAAATGGCGTTGGGGTCGTTGTTCTGACGGCCACCACCCCCGCCTTGGAGTCCGTAGACGGCGCTGTTCTGTCGGATAGACAGGATTCTGGCATCCGGGGCCACTCCGGCGAAGCCGTCGTCGGGGCTGGGGATGGCTGCGATGATTCCCGCCACCAGGGTGCCGTGGGCGTCGCAATCTTGCAGCCCGTTGGTGCTGGAGACATAGTCGCCCCCGCCTTCCAGCGCCGGGAGCCGCGGATGCGGGTTTACCCCCGTGTCGATGACCGCCACCTTCTGCCCCGCGCCCCGGGAGAACTGCCACGCGCTGCGGTAGTCCAGCATCGTCTCGGCGGCCGTTTGCAGGGAATAATCCGTCTGAGGGAGCGTGCCAGTCTGGATTCCGCACAAACTCTTGAGTTCGGTTGGCTCTGGCGGCCCAACCGGTCCGCTGGGCGCAGGGCCGGGCTCGACGACCGGCGGCCGAATCGCCCACGCCTGCAACGGTATTGGCGGCGCCACCCAGGCGACCACCGCCAGCAATGCAGTGAGGACGCGGCTGGTTTTCACCAGTGTCCGTGCCGGTCGTAGATGCCCACCACCCACAGCGCCAGCGGGATAAGCGCAGCCACAGCGACGTACTCCAGGTAGTTGAGCACCGTTGAGAGCTTGCCCGAGCCACGGCCGGGCTCGAGAATTCCCAATAGGGCGGCCCCAGCCGCGACCGCCAACAGCACGCACACCGCGGTCAGCGGGATTGGAGCCTTCCCACCTTGAGCGATCACGCAGCTGACCATCAGCAGCGCCACCCCCGGCACCGCAGCCCCGGCGCGTTCGAACCAGGTATCAGGTACCCGACTACGAAGGCAGAGCACGGCCGCCACAGCCCACGCGAACGCCAACGCCGGCCAGCCGACCGAACCCTGCCTCTGCAGAACGACTGTCACCGCCACCGCGACGGTGGTTGCCAGCCCGGTCCACAGTGCCGCGCGCGTCAGCGAGGCGGCGCGCACTTGATTCCAAACCGCCTCTGCGGTCGGCATCGACACGCCCGAATGCTCGTCCCGGTCAGACTTGGACGCAGCCGCCGGTAGGAATGGATTCTCAAAAGCCCACTCGTCGCGCTCGACTTCAGCGGCAACGGTCGGCGTCTCGAAGCTGCCCAACCGTCCAGTGAGCCGCGGCACCGCCAGGCTTGCAAGGGCGGCCGCGAGCGCGACAGACAGACAGACGATGTCAAGACGCAGGCCAGCCGCATAAGCGAGCAACGCCGGCGCGCCGAGCAAGACAGGGATCGATGTGGCCAGGTACCCCCAGTGGCCGACACCGATTGCCCGGTAATAAATGACGTTGAGCAACAACAGGATCCCGCAAGCCGCGGCAAGGCCATAAGGCCCGTAATGCGCCAATGTTGCCCAAAGAACTCCGGCGGTGATCGGGATGGCCGCCCAGCCCAGCGCGGTAGCGACGTCGCCGAGCCGATAGCTGCGCCACGCGATCGCCGCCGCTCCCACCAAAGCGAAAACCACCGCCACCGCGATGCCGACCTTAGCCACTCGGTCCGTCGGGGAAACCGTGCCGACGAGTAGGTACACCAGCGCCGCGGCGGCGAGGTGAACGCCGGCAAAAGCCATCCACCGTGCCGACGCGGCATCCCATGCGGCATACGCCGCCTTATTCAACCGCGCGGCGGCGTCCACCACGTCGTCGTAGAGAGTGGGCGGCGACAGTGCTCGCTCGGGTGACAACCTGAGCAGCTCGCCATTGACCACGTCGGCTTCGCGCAACGTCTGTTCCGGAGCAAGCACGCTGCCGCCGTCGAATCGGCTGAGCACCCAGAAAGTCCGGCGCTCGTCGCCGGCCGACTCATCGACGTGAGTGGACTTTCGGGAGCTGATAAGCCGTGCCACGTCCGGAAGGAAATCCGACACGGGAACATCCAACGGCAGGGCGATGTCCAGCTGCGTGTGTTCGCCAAGTACCGAGACCCGGATCCGCTCGGGTGCGGCCGGCACTACCTGTATGCGGGTGAGCTCGCTGATACCCGTCACAGGTCAGGCATCCTCGACAATTGGATCACCCCGCTCTTCATCGTCCGCGACACCAGCATGCCCCGGCCTGGCGGCATCTCCGTTGCGCGATGGCCGAACAACACGCCCTCTTCCTTCGACCCACTCATCACAAGTGCGTTGCACGACAAGTCCCGAAGCCGACCGATCACAGGGTCGCCCATGGCTCGGCCAGCACCGCCGCTGCGCCGGGTCACGATGACGCGCAGCCCGATATCGCGAGCCTGGGGGAGATACTCAACCAGGGGAGCCAGCGGCGAGTTGTAGGCAGAGCCGGTCGACACCAGGTCGTAGTCGTCGATCATTACGAACAGCTCGGGCCCGGACCACCACGAGCGTTCCTTGAGCTGCTGCTGCGTCACATCGCTGGGCGGCAACCGATCCTTCAGCGATTCGGCAAGCGCTGCGATCAGCTCGGTGCAAGACTGCGAGGCGGTCGCGTAGCCGCCCAGGAATTCATTCTCCACCACTCCGAGCATCGAGCGGCGATAGTCGATCAAGATAATTTTGCACTCGTCGGGTTTGGCGTTCTCCATCACGCCGGCGGCGATGTTGCGCAGCAGGCTGGTCTTCCCGCATTCGGCGTCGGCGAACGCCACCAAGTGGGGCTGCGCATCGAAATCGAGGACGACCGGGCGCAATTCCTCTTCGTTGATGCCAATGGCGATGCGCGACTTACTGAGCATCTTGGCAGCGGCTGCGGCGCGGACGACGGCGTTGCGGTCGACGTTGTGCGGCAGCATCCGAACTCGCGGCGCTTGACGAGCGCCGTAGTGCGCCCGGACGGCGGCAACAGAGTTGGCGACTCCCTCCGGTAGGTCCTCGACACCGGAGCTCGAATCCAACCGCGGCAGCGCGATGAGGAAGTGCAGCCTCTCGCGATTCATCCCTCGGCCGGGCCTACCGACTGGCACCAATTCGGCGAACTTGCGGCCCATTTCGCTGTCGAGGGGATCACCCAGCCGCAGCTCCACACGGGTTCCCAGCATGTCCTTGACCGCTGGGCGGATCTCCATCCATCGGGTCGCCGTGATCGCCAAGTGCACACCGTAGGAAAGCCCCTGGATCGCCAACGCCTGCAGCGCCGGTTCCAGAGCCTCGAAATCGCTTCTGATCGAAGCCCATCCGTCAATCACCAAGAACAGATCGCCGAACTTGTCCCGGCGCAACGGATCTCGGGCTGCGGCGTCAGGCGGGAGAGTCGCCAGGCGGGCCTTGCGTTGCCGGAAGTCCCGCATCGACTCGATACCCAGTTCGCGAAATCGGACCTCCCGCGCCCGCAGCACGCCAGATACCTCGGCGACGGTCCGGCGGATCCCATCGGCGTCCATTCGCCCGGCCACGTAGCCCACGTGCGGGAGCTTGGCCAAGCTGCCCAAAGTACCGCCACCGAAGTCCAAGCAGAAGAACTGGACTTGTTCGGGGGTATGCGTCGCCGCGGCCGACATGATCAGCGTCCGCATCGCCGTGGATTTGCCAGATTGCGGGCCGCCGACGATGGCGACGTTACCTTGCGCCCCAGACAGATCGACGGTCATCACGTCGCGGCGCTGATCGTAGGGTCGGTCGATTACACCGACCGGCATCCACAATCTGCCGTTGATGTTCTCCGCGGAGTCCCACGGCGAACCCGGCAAAAGCTGGTTGACGGCCGGGCTTTCGTCCAGTGGCGGCAGCCACACCTCGTGCGCGGGCCGCCCGTGTCCGCGCAACCTTCCGACAACAACGTCGAGCAGGGATGCTTTGATCGGTGAGGGCGGCGGGATGTCGGCCTGGGAGATGGGCTCGAGGTCCCGAATGACGGGGACGGGATCCTTCTTCACGGGGGTCGCGGTGAAGAGTTTCGGCGCCAGCGCCCCTAGCTGCGACACCCGGCCGGTGTGCGCGGATGGTCGCGGGCGGACGTAGTCGCCAGACACATAGGTGGTGTTGAATCGAAGCGGTTCGGCCGCATCGCATTTCAGGAAGGCCGAGCCGGGGACACTGGGCAGGTGATAGGCGTCCGGAACGCCCAGCACGCTGCGCGACTCGCCGGCCGAGAACGTTTTCAGGCCGATCCGATAAGACAAGTGCGAATCCAAGCCACGCAGCTTGCCTTCCTCCAAACGCTGCGAGGCCAGCAGCAGGTGGACGTGCAACGACCGGCCGAGGCGGCCGATCATCACGAATAGCTCAGCGAATTCGGGTTTCTGTGACAACAATTCGGAAAACTCGTCAACGATGATGAACAGCGCCGGCAGCGGGTCCAACTCAGCGCCGTTGGCGCGGGCACGCTCGTATTCGGTGACGTTGGCGAAGTTGCCGGCCGAACGCAGCAGTTCCTGGCGGCGGTTCATCTCGCCGGCCAGCGCGTCGCGCATCCTGTCGACGAGAATCAACTCATCTTCGAGGTTGGTGATGATCGCCGCGATATGCGGGACGCCTTCGAGACCGAGAAACGTCGCCCCACCCTTGAAGTCCACTAGGACCAGGTTCAGCGCATCCGGTGAGTGCGAGGTGATCATCGACAACACCAGCGTGCGCAGAAACTCCGACTTACCGGAACCGGTTGCGCCGATGCACAATCCGTGCGGTCCCATGCCCCCCTCGGCCGATTCCTTGATGTCCAGCTCCAACGGCTGGCCGTTGGGTGTGATGCCGATCGGCACCCTTAGCCGTTCGCGAGGCGTGCGCTTCCGCCAAACCTGTTCGGGGATGATCTCGGCGGCGTCCTGAATCTTCAACAACGCCATCAGGCCCGGGTCAGCCACGCGGGAGTCCGACTCCAAACTGACGATATGGGCGGCGCTGGCGAGCCGGAATCGTCCGATTCGTCGCGCTGTGGCCTCTGCCTCCTCGACAGTGATGACGTCAGGCGTCGCGAACCGCTCGACTCCCGCCGAAGTACGCGCCCCCACGTCGTCGCCTTCCACCACCAACTGCAGTCCGCGCCTGCCCAACGCACCCTCTGCCGGGCCGTTGAGATCGAGCAGCGTAACTCCGTCGAGTCCGGCCTCGGTCCTCAATCGCTCGTCGCCGGTGATGTATCCGTCATCCAGCACTATCACCAACTGCTTGGTTCCCTGGGTGGGTTCGGCGTTACGCGAGAAACGACCGCGCTCACCCAAGTCTGCTGACAGCGACCGCTCCAGCAGCTCGAGGGTCGGAAAAAGCAGCCGCATCGTGCCCAACCCGTCGCGGGCGGTGGGGTGCTGCGCCTGTGGCAGCCATTTGACCCAGCTCCAGTTCTCGCTGTCCGGGTTGGCCGTCACCACCGCGACAAGCACGTGGTCTGGTCCGTGAAATGCGCACAGCTCCAATATCATTGACCGGACCAGCTGTTGCGCGAGCTTGCGGTCGCCCTCGAAAGAAATGACCGGGAAAGCACGCAGCGAGACCGCGGTAGGCAGCGCGTGCACCACCGAATGTGTCTTGACGAAGCGGCGCAATGCGACCGTGGATACCGGTTCGAGGTCCTCGGGCGGGCCGGTTTCGGGGGCCAGCAACCGAGTGGCCAGACGGTGGGTACCGATGCCCACTCTGACGTGACAGAAGTCTTGGTCGGTGGGACGGCGTTCCCACATCCGCCTGGTACCCACCACGTCGGCCAGAGCTCGAGGGTCCGGGTGACTCCACTCCAACGCGGCGCGTTGCTTTTCGCCGGTTGCGTCCGCGTCGTCGCGCAGATTCGCCAGATAGCTGAAGTAGTCTTTGCGCTCTTCGTTCAGCTCGGCGGCCGCCTTGCCCGAACGGCCACCACCGCCCATGAACATGCCCGCCATTGACATGACCATCATCATCGGAAAGATCAAGAACATCGGGTTTTTGGTCAGATCCCGGCCCCCGACGGTCACCATCAGCGCGATCATTCCGACCACCGCGACGATCATCACGAACGGCATCAGCCGAATCAGCAGGTTGCCCGGTATCACCCGAGGCACCTCCGGCGGCGACTGCAGATTAAGTTCGCCGCCGGGCATAGCCGGCGGGGAAACCCGCAAGCGGCGCACGAAGCCCTGCGAAGTCACCGGGCGATACCCCCGAATCTTCTGTCAACGGTCTTGGACATCCCTAGGTATTCTTATGCGCGCGACAACCCGAGGAGGCCGATAGCGTTGACTCTACCGCCGTCGCTGTCCGAACTTGACGCGGAATCTGAGTCTGAGCAGGAGCTCAGCCGGATCACATTGGTGGTCGGCGGGTTGCGTTTTGACGTCGGGTTGCCGGCGAATGTCAGCATCGGGGCATTCATGGGCGACGTCATCGACATCGCCAACGATCAAATTGCCACCCGCCCGGAACTGACCGAAATCGAATTCGACAACAAACCGGGAAAATGGACACTCTCCCGCCTAGGAGCAGAGCCGATCGACCAGGGGCGTTCACTTGCCGACGCCAACGTCTTCGACGGGGAAATGCTCGCAATCGCCGAAGTCGGTAGGCCGGTCAGCCCGCTGTTGTTCGACGACATCGAGGACAGCAAGGATCAGGCTTCGGCCGCCGCCTGGCTGGCGGCGAACGCACGGCTGATCACCTGCTTCAGCGTGGGACTTATTGCCACAATTACCGTCGCGTTCCTGCTTCCCGGGCGCACTGGCGACCGGATAGTGTCCGCCGCCGCATTGGCGGTCGGCGCGCTGTGCGTCGTCACAGCGTGCTTGCTCGCGTACCGATCAGGGGGCTCACGGCGCTCGGAGTGGATGGGCGCCATGGGCATCCCATTGATCTTCGCTGGATCGCTCTATGTGGTGCCCGGCGGTTATGGAGCCGAGTCGCTACCGATGGCCTTCGCTTTGACGGCCCTCGCGTCGCTGATGATGCTGCTGATTTCCGGCCACGGACGGGCGCTGCACACGGCAGTCATAGCGGTCTCGGCGCTGGGCGGCCTTACCGCCGTCATCGACATCCTGTGGCAATTGCCCGAACGCACCGTGGGAGCAGTCGTCGCTACCGCGTCCGTGATAATTGTCTACCTCTCACCCAGAGTCACGATTTTGCTGTCCAAGTTGCCGATCCCGCGGGTGCCGACGGCCGGTGAGCAACTCGACGACATCGAGACGCAAGGCGGGACGGCGGTCGAGGGGGTCAATGCCCTCGGCAAGCAGATCATCCCCACCGAAGAGGGAATGATCAACCGGCTGCGCAGGGCTAATCAATACCTGACCGGCATCATCGTCGCGGCAGCCATCGCTGCCGCAGTCGGATGTTATCTCGCAATCGACCTCAGCGATGGCTTCTATTGGCAGGGAGCTACTTTCGCGGTTGCCTTGGCGACGGTACTGTGCTTGCGCGGGCGCAGCCACCACGACCTCATACAGTCGGCCACCCTCGTCGGCGCGGGCCTGGTAATCGCGTTGATTCTGGTCGTCAAGACCGCCACCTACCTCGACGGTGGCTGGCAGCTGTACGCCACGCTGGCGCTGGTGGCATTGATGGCCCTGACAACCGTATGCGGTGTCATCGCAACCCGACTGGATTTTTCACCGGTCATGCGGCGCCAGGTCGAGATCCTGGAATTCGTAGCGATAGCAACTGTGTTTCCCTTGTGCTGTTGGATTATCCGGCTTTACGCGTTCTTCCGGGAGCTGCGTATCTGAGCGCCGCGCTGCTATTGCGGTTGTTCAACCTTGGCACCGAGCGGGTCCGCTGCCATGCCGTCATGGGCGACGAGCGCGGCCTCTTGCGACAATTCAGGTCCCGGGGGAAGTAGCGACAGGGCTGGCCAAGGCGCCAGTTGCGGGAGTTCGCCACCGCTGTCTGGGTCCTTGACACCGGTCACTCCTAACGCGCTCGCGGTGGGCAAATCTTTGATGTGGTAACGCAATCCGGTGTCGGCCACGTAGAACAGTTGGCCCATCGCGCGGCTATCGGCTCCGCCGCCGGTAGCCCGTACGAACTCGCCGGTGCCCGGCCGCAGGTAGACCGAGTCCAACCCCGGGCCGTTGCCATCAGCAGTAGCGAGGCGGACCGGCTGCGCCCCGTCCGGCAGCGGAAGACGATGGCCAACCAGTAGTCGGATGGTCGCTTGGGCAGCGGTATTCGACCGCTGCCACGCCATGCATACCACGCGGTCAGGCTCGACCGGGACGATCTGCGGTGTCACCGCCGGATAGTGGTCTACCGGCAAGATATGCACCTGGGGGACGTTGTTCAGCACTGACGGCGAAATCTCCCGAGTTGCCGTGCCGGCCGGGTTTCCGTAGCGGATGATGTCCGCGGTGGCCGCCGAGATGGGTTGGAGCCCCTGCACCAGCACGACGTACAACTGCTCGCCCCGGGAGTCGACGGTTTTGACGATCGAGCCCACCGGGTAGGCGGGCCCGATCAGCGGGTTGACCTCCCCAGCACCCTCGATCGGTACCGGGCTGATGGGGGGTACCAACTTGAAAGAATTCAGCAGGCCCGGAGAAACCGGCCGGGATTGCAGGCCCTGCAGATGAAGCGCGTTTGTCAGGACCGGATCGTGGGGGTCGATCGGCGCGCGCAGCGCACCGTAGATCAGGTACACGACGCCGCCCGAGCTGGCGAGGATCATCTGCGTCGGACCTGCCGCCCGAATGTCTTCGTTGAGCACGGGGTCGTTGGCCAAGACCGTGGTGTCCACGCTGGCAACGCCGGTACCGCGCTGAAGATCGGGATTCGTCGCGGTATCGCAAACGCTCCACGACGACAGCTGCAGGTTATCTGCGGAGCGGATACTGGTGGGCGCGCCGATGATCCCCACCATGGGTCCACGCGGTGCCTGGTTCAACCATTTGTCGTCAACCTGCTTGGGCTGCTCCGGTTTCCCCACAATCAACCGCGCCGACGTGATATTCAGAACCGGGTGGATACGTTCACCGATTCTCACGAACAACGCGCCGCTAGATTTGCTGATAAGTATTTGCGCATTGCCAATGTTGGGCGCCGGCTTGAAGAATGCGAGCACGCCGGCGGCTCCCGTGATGAGCAGGGCTATCACCAAGCCGACCAGTAGCGACCTCATCTGGCCGCGCATGGGGTCATGGATCATCCGGGAATCGGCGCGAATGAGCGCGTGTTCCAGGCGCCGAATCAAGAATCTATAGCCGTTCACCTGCGCTCGCGTGGTAACTTGCGCTGGCATTACCGCTCCAATCAGCGTCGGCTAAGGCACCGATGCACCGGTAGCGTATAACAGCGTCGGCGGGGCAACAGGACACAAATCTGTCGCTCGCTGCGTAGTGAAATAGGAGCCCAGTGAGTCGCCGCCACGGAGCTAAATCGCCGGAGCCAAGCAGGCTCCGGTCGACAGTGGACATCGGCGCGCAGCGCCTGCTGCCGCTTGCGGACCTGCTGCTCTTGGAGCTGTTGGTGGCCGGCGGGGTGGTAATCGCCCTGATCTTAAAATTTCCCGCCTGGCGCGGCGGTGCCGCGGGGCTCGCGCTCGCGCTGCTTCTGGTCACGCGGCGCCACGGCACATCACTGCCGAGGCTGGTCTCGCTGCGGCTGGGATTTGTGCGAGAACGACGCAAGCGGTCGGAGAAGAAACTGCCGGCCGAGCCCTTCGACGTACCGATGTCTGACGGCTCGCTCATCGGATTTCGCTGGGATGGGCGAACGCTGTTGTCGCTCTTGAAGATTGAAGAAAATCCGCAGGCGATGACAGTGATGGAGCCCGGGATGACGGTCTCCGGTGAAACTGTGCCGGTGGCGGTGCTCGTTGACTGTCTACGACAGTTCGACATCACGGTCGATTCGATCGACGTAATCAGTCAGGGCGCTCGGTCGCAAGGCCACAGCCACGTGGCGGCCGTTTACGACGCCGTCTTAGGCCCGCTGCCGGCTATCGCGCAACGCCACGTGTGGATCGCGATTCGCTTCGACCCGGCGAGATGCCCTGCCGCGGTCCGCCGCCGCGGGGGTGGCCGCGAGGGAATTGTGCACACGGCCACGACGGCGACTCGGCGAGTGGCGAACCGTCTGACAGAGCTGGGCCTGCGCTCGCGGGTGCTGACCGCAAGCGAAATCAGCCAGGCCACCAACCAGTTGTCGGATGGAGTGAATTTGGCGACGGTCGAGGAGACGTGGCGGACGTGCCGGGAGGGACAGTTCCGGTTGCGTAGCTTCGCGATCGATTCCAGCATGCTGACCACCGGCGGGCTTGGTCTGCTGTGGACGATCCCGAGTTACTCGACCACGGTGTGCCTTTCGTTGCGCCGCGACCTTCGTCGCGGCCTGACGCAGATCCGCGGCCTCGCCCGGTTCGACACACACGGCCGGGCGCGCATCAAGCTAGGCGGCCTGACTCACCTACGGGGCTACCAGTTTTCGGCCTTGGCGGCCAGCTTGCCGGTGCCCGAGCCCGCGCGCCAGGTGCAGCACTGGGCGTTCGCCGAAGGCGGTGCGGATTCACCCGGTCTCGACGGCCTGGTAGTTCCGGCGTCAGGGTGTGGGCAAGTGATCGGCGCAGACGACCACGGCCGGGCGGTCGCGCTGCCGCTGTTCGGTCCGCAGATTCGTCGCGTCGAGATTGTCGGCACGCTGCACTTGGCCCAACAGGCGGTGCTGCGCTCGTTGGCGCTCGGCGCCCACGTGCTCGTACACAGCCGCCGCCCTGGGATGTGGCGCGACATGGTCGATGAGGTGGACGATCACGACCTGCTGTGGGTCACCGAATTCAACCGGGGCGCCATGCAGGCGGGGGCCGAACGCAATTATTCCGTCGAGGTTTTCGACGGCGTCGCCGAGCAGTCCGTACGGGTGGGCGTCACGTCGATGATGGTGCTGCCGCCGAATACCGAGGTGTCTCCCAATGCCGACGTGGCGCTGGAACTTCTCGACTTCGATAACGACACCGTGCGGGTGAGTACGCGCGCGGGGGCGTCAGTTGTCACCATGGTGGCCACCGACGAGGAGATGCACTACATCAAGTCGTCGTTCGACACCAGAGACTGACCGCGGCAAACAACTGCAGCTCACCGCTGTTTTTGCGCTACGGTAGGCACCGGCTCACACGATCGCCGCGCCGAGACCGCACAGGAGCACTGATGTCCTATCCCTCTGGATCGCAAAGCTATAACCCGGCCCAGCAGCGGGGTGGTTACGATGCCTACGCACAGCAGTTCGCCCGGTCCGACATGGGGGCGCGGGAACGGCTGCAGTATCTGCGAATCGCCGTGGCCGTCCTTGGTGTGGCGTCCTACTTGTTCAGCTACGGACCGGTTCTGTCCGGACACAGCGGTGCGGCTTGGGCAGTTCGCTTTGCACTGTTCGCCGGGGTTTTGGCCGCATTTGGTTTGGCGTCCGAGCAGACCCGCCGAGTCGTAGCGGCGTTGGCGGTCGTCGGGTTCGCCGACGCGCTGTCCGTGCTGATCAACAGCTCATCTCAGCCTGGCTGGGCGTTGTGGGTCATCATCGCCCTCAACGGGCTGCAAGCGCTGGCCGCGATTGGCGCGGTGGTGAGCCAGCCCGGGGCGGCTGCCGCCGAACGCGCCGCGGCGTCGGCATACGAGGCGTACGCCGGCTACTACGCCCAAGCCTCCCAGTATTACGACCAGTACGGTCAGCAGCCGCATCCCGACGCCTCGCGCCAGAGCGCAACAGCGCATGCCGTCGGGCACGCAAACCAGCACGCCCCGGCGCGCCAGGCTCAGCAGCCAGCCGCATCGTCGTACGGCAGCTATGCGGAATACACCGGGAACTATGGGGCCGACCAGGCAGCCGCCCCGATATCCGCGCCATATCCCGGAACCCCGGGCCCGCCGGCGGGCATGCCGAGCGTCGGACACGCTCCAGGCGCAGCCGCTCCGCAGAACGCGGAGACCGGTCACGCACAGCGGCCCACCGCGTCGCAGTGACCGCGCCGACGGGCGCAGCCGAAGCGAATATCGAGGTCAGTGATTCAGTCGCGTGAGGTTGGCTCGCTGCTGGGGGCGGGCTGGTGGATTGGCCAGGGAGTCCGTCGATGAGCGATGCAGCGCAGACTTCACGGGAAGGATCCCGGTTCGGCCCCTACCTGCTGCGGCGATTAATGGACAGCAGCAAGACCGGCGCGGTGTATGAGGCGCACGACACGGTAAACGACTCGGTGGTGGCGCTGAAGCTGTTATCGCCGACGCTGTCGGCGGATCCGGATTTTCGCGAGCGAATGCAGCATGATCTGCGCGCCGCCGAGCGGCTGGACGAACCGCATCTGCTGCCGATCAACGATCACGGCGAGATCGACGGCGAGTTGTTTGTCGACATGCGCCTGATCGAGGCCGTCGACCTGGCCACGCTGATCCGCGAAAGCCGCGAACTGGCGCCGCCGCGAGCAGTCACCGTTATCGGCCAAGTCGCGGCCGCGCTGGACTCGTTGCATGCCGCCGGAATCGAGCACGGGGAGATAACGCCGAGGAACATCCTGATCACCAGCGACGATTTCGTGTACGTGGGCGGGTTGGGCGTCGGTGAAGCGGATACAGCGGGCGGTGATAGCCGGGCCGACGACTCTGCCGAACGATGGAAGTACGTTGCCCCGGAGCGATTCGCCGACGCGGATTTGGCCGACGCGGATATCGACTATCGCGTTGACATCTACGCGTTGGCCTGCGTGCTGTACGAATGCCTGACCGGTTTGCCGCCGTATCGGGCCGACGATGCGGACAAGATGATCGCCGCGCATTTGTCCAACCCGATCCCACGTGCCAGCCAGCTACGTCCCGACATACCGCCCAGCTTCGACGACGTGATCGCCATTGGCATGGCAAAAGCCCCGCGGCAACGCTTCGTTACGGCCGGGCAGCTGGCGTTGGCGGCTTACCAGGCGTTGGGCCGACCGGAGCAAGGGCTGGTGCGGCACTTCGCTCCTCAGTCGGCAGCGCTGCGATCTCCTCCGACGGCGATCCTCCCTCCTCCCCGGGATTCCGGCGCATTGCCGGCGGCGCCGCTTCCGGTAGCGCAC
>NZ_BAAGDE010000085.1:0-17091 GCF_054660795.1 Mycobacterium sp. MUNTM1 | reverse complement strand
GTGCCGATGCGTGCGAGCTCGCCGCCGACCGGCACGGTGGCGTCTTCCTCGGCGGTGATGCTGACCAGCACACCGGCCACCGGAGACGGGATCTCGGTGTCGACCTTGTCCGTGGACACCTCGACGAGCGCGTCGTCGACCTGAACCGAATCGCCGACCTTCTTGAGCCAGCGGGTCACGGTGCCCTCGGCGACCGACTCGCCGAGCTCGGGCATCAACACCGGGGTCGCGGCGCCGCCGTCGGAGCTCTGCTGGGCGGGCGTGGGCTCCGGCTGGGCCTGGGGTTGCGGTTCCGGCTGGGGCTCGGGCTCGGCCGGGGCCGCGGACTGCGCCTGCGGCTCCGGCTGGCTCGGCGCCGGCGCGGCCGGCTGCGAGTCGCCGCCCGCCGCGCCGCCCTCGGAGGCGTCGCCGATGACGGCCAGCTCGCCGCCGACCTCGACGGTGTCGTCCTCCTGGGCGACGATCTTGGTCAGCACACCGGCGGCCGGCGACGGGATTTCCGTGTCCACCTTGTCGGTCGACACCTCGACGAGCGGTTCGTCGAGTTCGACCGTGTCGCCTTCCTGCTTGAGCCAGCGGGTGACCGTCCCCTCGGTGACGCTCTCACCGAGTGCCGGCATCTGGACGGAGAAGGCCATCTTTGTTGACTCCTCGATCGCTCGTGGGTCGGGGCGGGTCGATCAGCTCTTGCGGAAGGCGAAGTAGCAATCCAAAACTATCCTGTCACTGCGCCCTTGTCGGCACACATCCAGGGCAGATACCCCGCGTCGGGCGGGTGACGCCGATCACGCTTGCTACGGTGTGGCCACTGCAGCCAGAGCGGGAGGTCGGAGATGCCGCCAACACAACAAGTACCCCAGCATTTCGTCGACAGCGCCGACGGCACCCGCATCGCGGTCTACGAAGAGGGCAACCCTGACGGCCCCACCGTCGTGCTGGTGCACGGCTTCCCCGACTCGCACGTGCTGTGGGACGGGGTCGTCCCGCTGCTGGCCGAGCGGTTCCGGATCATCCGCTACGACAACCGCGGCGTCGGGCTGTCCTCGGTGCCCAAGCCGGTGTCGGCGTACAGCATGGACCGCTTCGCCGACGACTTCGCCGCCGTGACCGGCGAGCTGAGCCCGGGCGGGCCCGTGCACGTGCTGGCCCACGACTGGGGCTCGGTGGGGGTGTGGCACTACCTGAAGCGTCCCGGCGCCAACGACCGGGTCGCGACGTTCACGTCGGTATCCGGACCCGCCCAGGACCAGCTGGTCGACTACATCTTCAGCGGCCTGCGGGCCCCGTGGAAGCCGCGCACTTTCGTCCGAGCGGTCAGCCAGGCGCTGCGGCTGACCTACATGATTTTCTTCTCTATCCCGGTGCTCGCGCCGTTGTTCCTGCGGCTGACCATGTCGGTCCCGGCGCTGCGCCGCAACGCGGTCGACAACCTCCCCGTCGAGCAGATCCACCACTCCGAGAAGCTGGCCTCCGACGCCGCCCATTCGGTGAAAACCTATCCCGCCAACTACTTTCGGTCGTTCTCCGGTCGCACGCAGGGCGTCGCGGTCATCGACGTGCCGGTGCAGCTCATCGTCAACACCAAGGACAAGTACGTGCGGCCCTACGGCTACGACCACACCCCGCGCTTCGTGCCGCGGCTCTGGCGCCGCGACATCCAGGCCGGTCACTTCTCGCCGATGTCGCACCCGCAGGTGATGGCGGCGGCCGTGCACGAGTTCGCCGACCAGGCCGAGGGCAAGCAACCGAGCCGCGCGCTGCTGCGCGCGCAGGTGGGGCGTCCCCGCGGGTCGTTCGGTGACACCCTGGTGTCGGTCACCGGTGCGGGCAGCGGGATCGGTCGCGAGACCGCGTTCGCCTTCGCCCGCGAAGGCGCCGAGCTGGTCATCAGCGACATCGACGAGGCGGCGGTGAAGGCCACCGCGGCCGAGATCGCCACCCGGGGCGGCGTCGCGCACCCCTACGTGCTCGACGTGTCCGACGCGCACGCGGTGGAATCGTTCGCCGAGCGGGTCAGCGCCGAGCACGGCGTGCCGGACATCGTCGTCAACAACGCCGGCATCGGGCACGCGGGCGGATTCCTGGACACCCCGCCCGAGCAGTTCGACCGGGTGCTCGACGTCAACCTGGGCGGCGTGGTCAACGGATGCCGCGCGTTCGCGCGGCGGATGGTGGAGCGCGGAACCGGCGGCTACATCGTCAACGTGTCCTCGATGGCGGCCTACGCGCCGCTGCAGTCGCTGAGCGCGTACTGCACGTCCAAGGCGGCGACCTACATGTTCTCCGACTGCCTGCGCGCCGAACTCGACGCCGCGGGGGTGGGGCTCACCACGATCTGCCCCGGCGTCATCGACACGAACATCATCAACACCACAAGGTTCGACGCGCCCGCGGGTAAGCAGTCCGACGACGTCGACGGCCGCCGCGGGCAGCTGGGCAAGATGTTCGCGCTGCGGCGTTACGGCCCCGACAAGGTCGCCAACGCGATCCTGTCGTCGGTCAAAAAGAAGAAGCCGATCCGCCCGGTGGCGCCGGAAGCCTATGCGCTGTACGGGCTTTCGCGGGTCGCGCCGCAGGGGCTGCGCAACGCCGCGCGCATCCGGGTGATCTGAACCGGGCTAAGCGCCCGTCGCCGCTCCACGGCGTCCGGTCAGCAACGTCGCGCCGATCGCGACGACGCCGAGCACCGCCAGCGGTATCGCCCACGCGCGCCGGCCACCCACCGACGACTGGCACTGCGCGACATAGTCGGTGTGCGGGATGATCTGGTTCAGTATGGGGATGTTGGACCCATTGCTGTTGTTGGCGCTTCGGGCCTCGGAAAGGTCCGTCGCCACGGCGTTCCCGCATCCGACCGAATGGCCGTTGCTGTCGGAAACCGACACCGGCGCCAGCAGTCCGATGACTCCGGCCAATAACAGCACGGCGCCCACACCGATGATCAACCGTCGCATCGTCATGGTTTCGCCTTTCGTCGTCGGGCGTTCGGACCGCTAGGGAGATTAACCGCGGTGCACCCCCGGTAAACCCGAGGCGCGGGCCGCATAACCGCCCGATTGCCGGGTATCCGCCGCGATAACCGAGGACAGGGAGGGCGTGCTGAGGTGATCACTGCAACGCGTGAGGTGCCCGAGTCATGTGAGCGGGTCTGGGAGGTGCTCGCCCAGGGCTGGACCTACACCCAGTGGGTGGTGGGCAACAGCCGGATGCGGGCCGTCGACCCGAACTGGCCGAAGCCGGGTTCCTCGATCAGGCACTCGATCGGGATCTGGCCGTTGGTGATCAACGACGCGACCACCGTGGAGCAGAGCGAACCGCCGCACAAGCTGGTGCTGCTTGCCCGGCTGGGTCCGCTGGGTGCCGCGCGAATCACCATGCTGCTGCACGAGATTCCGGACGGCTGCCGGATCGAGATGATCGAGGTGCCCGCCGAAGGCCCGATGGCGGCCGTTCCGGATTCCCTTGCGCTGGCGGCGGCCTACCCGCGCAACAAGGAGTGCCTGTGGCGGCTGGCGGCGTTGTCGGAGCGCTTGGAGCCGAGCCAGGTGAAGTGACCGTGCGCGACTCCGCCGACGCCGTCGTGATCGGGGCGGGACACCACGGCCTGGTGGCGGCGTCGATGCTGGCCGACGCGGGCTGGGACGTGTTGGTGCTGGAAGCCCAGCCCGAACCGGGCGGGGCGGTGCGCAGCGCCGAGCTGACACCGGGCTACATCACCGACCTGTTCAGCTCCTACTACCCGATGACGGTGGCGTCCCCGGCGATGACGGCGCTGCGGTTGGAGGATCACGGCCTGCGGTGGTCGCATGCGCCGACGGTGGTCGGGCACCCGCGCAGCGGCGCCGACGACGACCCGCCGATCGTCTATCACGATCCCGCCCAGACGGCAGCGGAATTCGCGCGGCGAACGCCCGCCGACGGCGAGAACTGGTGGCGGCTGGTCGAGCTGTGGAACACGATCAAAGCGCCACTGCTCGACGCCATGCTGGCGCCCTTTCCGCCGGTGCGCCCCCTGCTCGCCCTGCTGCGCAGGCTCGGCACGCCGGAAGCGATCCGGGTCGCGCGCCTGCTGGTGCAGCCGGCCAATGCGATGGCGAGTCAACTGTTCGAGGGCGAGGCGCCCCGAGTGTTGTTGTTGGGCAATGCGATGCACGCCGATGTCCCCCCGGATGCACCGATCAGCGGCGCCATGGGTTTCCTGATGACGATGCTGGCCCAGGACGGCGGCTGGCCGGTGCCGGTCGGCGGATCGGGCCAGCTCACCGCCGCGCTGGTGAAACGCGCCCGCTCGGCCGGAGCGCGAATCGAATGCAATCAGAACGTAACTCGCATCCACGTGCGGGACGGCCGGGCGGTCGGGGTCAGCACCGCCGAGGGGCAATCGGTGACGGTCCGGCGCGCGGTGGTGGCCGACGTGACAGCGCCCCGCCTGTTCTGCGACTTGCTGCCCGCCGACGCGGTGCCCGAAGCGCTGCGTCGCGACCTCCAGCATTACGAGTGGGACCCGCCGGTGGTGAAGGTCAATTATGCGCTGGCGGAACGGATTCCGTGGCGGGCGAAAAATCTGCGGCCGGTGGGCACCGTGCACCTGGGGGCCGACGGCGCTGGACTGACCCGCTGGATGGCCGACCTGAACACCGGGGTGGTACCCGAACATCCGTTCATGTTGTTGGGCCAGACCACCACGGCGGACCCGAGTAGATCGCCGGCCGGCACCGAAAGCGTCTGGGCCTACACGCATTTGCCGCGCAATGTGTCCGACGATGCGTCCGCGGACCGGTTGGCGGCGGCGGTGGACCGGGTCATCGAAGAGCACGCACCGGGCTTCGGCTCGGCGGTGATCGGCCGCTTCGTGCAACGGCCGTCGGACCTGGAGGCCGACGACGCCAACCTGCATCTCGGGGCGCTCAACGGCGGAACCGCGCAGCTGCACCAGATGTTGGTGTTTCGCCCCGCGCCCGGCATGGGCCGGGCCGAAACACCGGTCGAGCGGCTCTATTTGGGCAGCGCGTCGGCGACGCCGGGCGGCTCGGTGCACGGCGCGTGCGGGCGCAACGCGGCCAACGCCGCGCTGGCCGCCGACGGGCCGTCCGGCTGGCCGCGTCGCACGCTGGGCCGGGCGGTGCTCAAACGGCTGACCGGTTAGCCCTGTACTAGCCCTTGTCGGCGATGTCCTCCAAAACCGCGAACATGGTCCGGGTCGGGACGCCGGTGGAGCCCTTGGGTGAATAGCCCCACGGGCTGCCGGTGTTGTAAGCCGGGCCGGCCACGTCGATGTGCGCCCAGCTGACGCCATCGGCGACGAACTCCCGCAGGAAGACCCCCGCGACCAGCATGCCGGCGAAGCGCTGTCCGCTGATGTTGGACAGGTCGGCCACCGTGGACTTCAGGTCTTCCTTGAGCTCGTCGGGCAGCGGCATCGGCCAGCCGTTCTCGCCGACCTGCTGCGAGATCGACGCGACGCGGTCGCGGAATTCGTCGCTGCCCATCACCCCGGGAATCCGGGCGCCCAGCGCCACCGTCTGCGCGCCGGTCAGCGTGGACGTCTCGATCAGGTAGTCGGGGTTGTCCTCGCACGCCCGCACGATGGCGTCGGCCAGGATCAGCCGGCCCTCCGCGTCGGTGTTCTGCACCTCGACCGTGATGCCGCCGTACTGCGTCAGCACGTCGCCCGGGCGCTGCGCGGTGGCCGACGGCATGTTCTCGGCCATCGGCACGGTGGCGATCACGTCGATCGGCAGTTTGCGCTGCGCGGCCAGCGCGACGGTGGCGATCACCGCGGCCGCCCCGCCCATGTCCGAGGTCATGTGGTGCATGCCCGCGGCCGGCTTGATCGAGATGCCGCCGGTGTCGAACGTGACCCCCTTGCCGACCAGCGCGACTCGCTTGGCCTGCTTGGATTTCTTGGCCAGCTTGGAACCGCGGTGGGTCAGGCGGACCAGCCGCGGCGGACGCGACGAGCCCTGCCCGACGCCGATGATGCCGCCGTAGCCGCCGTTGCGCAGGGCCTTGTCGTCCAGCACCTCCACCTCGAGGCCGACGGATTCGCCCAAAGCCCTTGCGCGATTGGCGAATTCGGCGGGAAACAGGTGGCTGGGCGGGGTGTTGACGAAGTCGCGCGCGGTGGCGACGGCGGTCGCCACCGCGGCACCGTGCGCGGCGTCGTTCTTGGCGTCCTTCGCGGTGGCGAGCACGGTGATCTTGCGCAGCCCTTGGTCTTTGGGCGCCGTCTTGTCGCTGCGGAATTCGGTGAACCGGTAGCTGCCCAGGATCAGGCCCTCGACGACGGCCGAGGCGACCCCCGCACCGGGCAGTTCGGCCAGCGTGGTGATCACCGATTCGGTCTTGCCGAGCGATCGGGCGGCCACCCCGGCGGCGCGACGGATGGTGTCGGCCGGCCAGTCGGATCGCGGTTTGCCCAGGCCGACGGTCAGCACGCTGGACACCGGCAGCGACGGCACCACCAACCGATGCACCTGCTCGGCGCCACCGGTGGCTTCCAGCGCCCGCAGACCGGAGTCGATCTCGGCGACCGCGTCCGCCGCCAGGAACGGCTCGGCCGCCGCGACGGCCGCGCCCGGCTTGTCGTCCTCGCCGGTCGAGACGACGGGCACGATCAGCACGGTGGAGGCGGCGGCGCGCCGTGGTAGCGAGGAGGCGACGGTGACGGAAGGGGCCTGGTATCCGGGTTCGGTACTCACGCATAACCACCCTAGTCACCGCGGATCGGCCTCAGCCCGGTGGCGTCCCTGCGCTCATCTCGAAAGCCCGCACCGGGTCGTCAAACCCCTTGAGCGTCAACGGGCCACGGGCGACGGCGGGCCAGTTCGGCAATTCCTCGCGCAACCCCGCCGCGGCGAGTATCTGTCCCGGCTCCGCGGCCGCCACCAGCCGCGCGGCCAGGTTGACCGGGTTGCCGAAGTAGTCGCCGTTGATCGCCAGCACCGTGCCGTAGGCGAGGCCGGCGCGGACCTGCAGGCCCTCCTCGCGCGCCCGCGGGTGATCGACGAGATCGGCCGCCGCCCTGACGAGTTGCTCGGGCGACGCGCTCACCCACATCACCTCGTCGCCGATGAACTTCACCACCCGGCCGCCATCGCGCAGGACCACGTCCGAGACGGTTCCCGCGAACTCGTTGAGCAGGTGCGACAACTGCGCGGGGGTGAGCGCGTTGGTGAGCACGGTGAAGCCGGACAGATCGGCGAAACCGATCCCGCACACCACGCTTGCCGAGGTGTCGCGGAGGACGCCCTCGAAGTGGGTTCGGGCGCCGGTCAGGTGGTGACGGTGCACGACGTCGATCAAGGGACCGATCCGGGGGACGAACTCCGCGACCGCGCGGTACGCCTGCGCCGTGGCGAGCTCGTCGTGCGTGTGGTCCATCTGGATGTCCGGCGTCCCGGCACGGATCGCCGTCGACTCGGCCTCAGCGAGCCGGGCCATCGCGGCGCCGAGGACCCGCAGCATGCCGTGCGCGCCGGCCTCACCCACCACCACCTTGAGCGCCACCCAGGTGGACAGGGCGTCGACGTCGGCCTGGCTCAGCACGGGAACGTCGGGCCCGGCGATGGTCAGGCCGAGCAACGCCCACGCGTTCGCCACTTCTTCGGCCGATATGCCGAGTTCGGCGGCCGCGGCTTGGACGGTATAGATCGGGCGACCCGACCAGGCCAGGACATCACCGGCAAGCCCGAACAGCCGGCCGCGCCGCTCGGCTTCGACCATGTCGTCGACCGTGAAGCCGAGGTCGTCCAGGTACTTGATCAGGTCGGCCCGTTCCCGCGGGTTGGCGATCCCGGCGGCCTCGAGCTGCTCGAAGTCGTACGACTCGGACACCTGTCCAAGTGTGCCAGCCTCGCAGCGGATTAGGGTGGGGCGTCGTGAGCGATGCGCCGGAACTGCTGAAGGGCCCACTGGAAGACCGTCACCGGAGCTTGGGCGCCAATTTCGCCGAGTTCGGCGGCTGGCTGATGCCGGTGTCGTATGCCGGCACCGTCAGCGAGCACAACGCGACGCGCAACGCGGTCGGCCTCTTCGACGTCAGCCACCTGGGCAAGGCGTTGGTCCGCGGGCCGGGGGCGGCGCAGTTTGTCAACTCCGCGCTCACCAACGACTTGAACCGGATCGGGCCCGGCAAGGCGCAATACACGTTGTGCTGCAACGAATCCGGTGGCGTCATCGACGACCTGATCGCCTACTACGTCGACGACGACGAGATCTTCTTGGTGCCCAACGCTGCCAACACCGCCGCCGTGGTCGAGGCGCTGCAGGCCGCCGCCCCGGCCTGGCTGACCATCACCGACCAGCACCGCTCGTTCGCCGTGCTTGCCGTGCAGGGACCGCGGTCGGCCGACGTGCTCGGCCAGCTGGGCCTGCCCACCGACATGGACTACATGGCGTACGCCGACACCTCGTTCTCCGGCGTGCCGGTGCGGGTCTGCCGCACCGGTTACACCGGCGAGCACGGCTACGAGCTGCTGCCGCCGTGGGACTCCGCCGGCGTGGTGTTCGACGCCCTGGCCGAGGCGGTCAGCGCGGCCGGCGGCGAGCCGGCCGGGCTGGGCGCGCGGGACACCCTGCGCACCGAGATGGGGTATCCGCTGCACGGCCACGAACTGGCGCTCGACATCTCCCCGCTGCAGGCCCGCTGCGGCTGGGCGATCGGCTGGAAGAAGGACGCGTTCTTCGGCCGCGCCGCGCTGCTGGCCGAGAAGGAGACCGGCCCGGCGCGGCTGCTGCGCGGGCTGCGGATGGTGGGCCGCGGAGTGCTGCGCGCCGGGCTGACGGTGCTCGCCGGCGATACGCCGGTGGGGGTCACCACCTCGGGCACGTTCTCCCCGACGCTGCAGGCCGGGATCGCGCTGGCGCTCATCGACGCCGATGCCGGAGTCGAGGACGGTCAGGAGATCACCGTCGACGTCCGCGGCCGTCCCGCGGCATGCGAAGTGGTGCGCCCGCCGTTCGTCGCGGTGAAAACCCGCTAGCCGCGCCGCTTACGCGGGCGAAATCCGATTCGGTAGGCGGATATACAATCGGCCAATGACCAGTGGCTCCCTCGAGTTCACGGTTTCGCGCTCGGCAAGTCCGGCAACCGACGCTGAACGCGAAACCATCCTGGCCGAGCCGGGTTTCGGCAAGTACTTCACCGATCACATGGTGTCGATCGACTACGACGAGGCCGGCGAAGGCTGGCACGACGCGCGCGTCATCCCGTACGGCCCGATCGAGCTGGACCCGTCGGCGATCGTGCTGCACTATGCGCAGGAGATCTTCGAGGGGCTCAAGGCCTACCGTTGGGCCGACGGCTCGATCGTGTCGTTTCGCGCCGAGGCCAACGCCGCCCGGCTGCGGTCCTCGGCGCGGCGGCTCGCCATCCCGGAGTTGCCCGAAGAGCTGTTCATGGAGTCGCTGCGCCAACTGATCGCCGTCGACAACGCCTGGGTTCCGGCGGCCGGCGGCGAGGAGGCGCTGTACCTGCGCCCGTTCGTCATCGCCACCGAGCCCGGCCTGGGTGTGCGGCCGTCCAAGCGGTACCGCTACCTGGTGATCGCCTCACCGGCCGGCGCCTACTTCAAGGGCGGCATCAGCCCGGTCACCGTCTGGGTGTCGACGGAGTACGTGCGGGCCAGCCCCGGCGGCACCGGCGCGGCCAAGTTCGGCGGCAACTACGCGGCCTCGCTGTCGGCGCAGGCCGAGGCCGCGGCCAACGACTGCGACCAGGTGGTGTGGCTGGACGCAGTCGAGCGGCGCTTCGTCGAAGAGATGGGCGGGATGAACATCTTCTTCGTGTTCGGCAGCGGCGGATCGGCGCGGTTGGTCACGCCGGAACTGTCTGGCTCGCTGTTGCCCGGCATCACACGGAACTCCTTGCTGCAGTTGGCCATTGACGCTGGATTCTCGGTCGAGGAACGCAAGATCGATATCGACGAGTGGCAGAAGAAGGCCGCCGCCGGGGAGATCACCGAGGTGTTCGCCTGCGGCACCGCCGCGGTCATCACGCCCGTCTCGCACGTGAAATACGGCGACACCGAATTCACCGTCGCCGACGGCCAGCCCGGCGAGGTGACGATGGCGTTGCGGGACACGCTGACCGGGATCCAGCGCGGCACCTTCGCCGACACCCACGGCTGGATGGCGAAACTGGGCTAGGGTGCCCGTCGCTAGAACCGCACCGCAGCCGCGAGCAGCACCGCGGCCACCGTCGTGGTCAGCTCGATCGCGGCGCCCAGCACGTCGCCGGTGATGCCGCCGAACCGGCGCACGCAATGCCGCACCAGGATCGCCCCGCCGCCCAGGCCCAGCAGCACGGCCACCGGTCCCTGCCACGGCCGCGGCCCGGCCGGCAGCGAGGCAGCCACCAGCACCGCGACCCACACCGCCACCACCGGCGCCGGCTGGCTGCCGGCGACCCGGACGCCCAGGGCGCTGCCCTCGGCGGCCGGCACCGACCGGTGGCCGGCCAGCACCGCGGTCACCCGGCCCGCGAAGACCGCCACGGCCACCGCGACCGCCCCGGGAACGGCCCGGCCGGTCGCGCCCAGCGCCGAAAACGCCAGTGCCTGCAGCATGATCACCACCACCACGGCGGCCACGCCGAACGGCCCCGCCGACCCCGCCCGCATCACCGCCAGCGCCCGCTGCGGCGGCCCGTAGCAGCCCAGGCCGTCGGCGGTGTCGGCGACGCCGTCGATATGCAGGCCGCGGGTCGCAAGCAGCAGCACCGCGACCGCGAGCAGGCCGGGCAGCGGGCTGGCCGGGCCGAAGACCCACGCGCCACCCCAGGTCACGGCCGCGGCCAGCGCCCCCAGCGCGGCGCCCACCACCGGCAGCGCGGTCAACCCGCCGCGGCCCATCGGGGCGCCGGCCGGGACGGGCAGCACCGTCCCGAAGGTGAAAGCCGTTGCCAGCGAACGGATCACGACGGGGGAGCGGCCTGATTGGCACCGTCGGCGCGGTCGGACACACCGGCCTGGGTGAAGGTCGCCATCGACGACAGGGCGGCCACCGCGGCGCGCAGCACCGGCAGCGCGAGCGCGGCGCCGGTGCCCTCGCCCAGCCGCATCCTCAGGTCGAGGATCGGCTCCAGGTCCAGCGCCGTCAGCGCCAACCCCTGGGCGGGCTCGGTGGACCGGTGACCGGCCTGCCACCACAGCCGCGCGCCGGGCGCCAGGTGCTCGGCGACCAGCGCGGCCGCGGTCACCGCCATGCCGTCGAGCAGCAGCGGCGTGCGCCGCACCGCGGCCTGGGCGCAGAAGCCGGCCATCGCGGCCAGGTCCGCGCCGCCGGCGCGGCGCAGCAGCGCGACCGGGTCGGGCAGCACCTGGCGCGCGCGAAACAGGGCGTCGCGCACCGCGGCCGTCTTGCGGGCCCACCCGGCGTCGTCGATCCCGGTTCCGAAGCCCACCGCCACGACCGGCTCGGCGTTGGTCAGGGCAGCCACCAATACCGTTGCGGCCGTGGTGTTTCCGATCCCCATGTCGCCAGCGATCAGCAGGTCGGCGCCGGCGTCGACCTCCTCGTCGGCGATGGCGGCGCCGGCGGCGAGTGCCCGCGCGGTCTCGTCGTCGCTCAACGCGTCCTCGACGCGGATGTCGCCGCTGGCGCGCCGCACCTTGTGCGCGCCGATCCGTTCGGTCAGCGGGTCCGCGTCGACCGCGAGGTCCGCGACCCGCACAGTCGCGCCGGCGATGTCGGCCAGGGCGTTGATCGCGGCTCCGCCGGCATCGAAGTTGGCGACCATCTGCGCCGTCACCTCCGGCGGATAGGCCGACACCCCCGAGCGGGCGACGCCGTGGTCACCGGCGAACACCACCACCCTCGCGCGCTCGAATTGTGTTGGCGGGCATTGGCCTTGGCACGACGCGACCCACACCGACAAATCCTCGAGGCGGCCCAGCGCGCCGCGGGGTTTGGTCAGGGTGTCCTGGCGGGCGCGGGCGGCGGCGGCGACGTCGGCATCGGGCGGCGCAACGGTGGCGAATTCCATCAGGCCCCCGCCGGTTTGATCGGCACCGGCTGTCCCGCCACCACCAACACCACCCGGTCGCACAACCGGGCGAGGCGCTGGTTGAGGCTGCCCAGCTCGTCGGCGAACCGGCGTCCGGCGGCGGTCGCGGGCACGACGGTCAACCCGACCTCCGGGCTGACCAGCACCAGCGGGGAAGTGAAGCCGCCGACCGCGGCCAGCACGTCATCGACGGGAGCCGCGACCGCCCCGCCATCCCAGGCATTGGTGCGGTCCAGTACGCCGGTCAGCCAGGTGCCCAGGTCGTCGACCAGCGTGGGGGTGCCCGGAGACTGACGCAATTGCGTTGCGATGTCGTCGGTTTCGATCGTGGACCAGTGCTGCGGCCGGCGGCTGCGATGCTGGGCGATCCGGTGCGCCCAGGCCGCGTCGTCGTGGCCGGCCGGCCCGGGCGCCAGGTAGTGCACCGCCTGCCCGGCCGGCAACCCGTCGGCGATGGCTTCCTCCGCCCACTGCGATTTGCCTGACCTGATCCCGCCGAGCACCAGGGTGCGCACCGGTCTCAGCCCGCTTTCTGGCGAGCTCTAACCGACACTGGCGCCGTGCTTGACCTGGGGCCGCGGCGCGCGCAACCGGCGCATCTGAGACGCCCGTCCGGCGGCGTAAAGGCCCAGCTTCCAACGGCTTTCGGTGTTGCTCGGGAACTTCGCGTCGACCAGTCTGCTGACCTTGCGGCCCAGGATCAGGCCGTCGACGCTCATCACGGCCATCAGCACCAGCATGGCCGGCGACACCCACAGCTGCAGCTGCGGGACGCCGAACATGGCGAACATCAAGAACAGGGTCGACGGCATGAACAGGCCCAGCAGATTGCGCCGGGAGTCCACCACGTCGCGAACGTAGCGGCGGATGGGGCCCTGGTCGCGCGGCAACAGGTAGCCCTCTTCGCCGGCCATCATCTTTTGCCGGCGTTCCGACATGCCGGCCCGGCTGGCGGCCTTGTTCGCCCGGCGCTCCTCGCGGCTGAGCTTGGGGCCCGCCAGCGACTTGCGCCGAGCCCGCGCCTCGGAGGCGGTCATCGGTGCGGGCGCGACCGGCCCCTTCCTGGCGTTGCGGCGGGCCTCGTTGCGCTTGGGCGTGGGGCGGCCCTTGGGTCCCGTGCGCTGCGGCTCGCGGGCCGCGTCGCCCGAGGCGCCAGCAACGCCGGCGCCGCCCGGGGTGGCGGCGTTCTCGTCGAGGTCGGTGTCCTGGCCCTTCTTACGGCCCAACAGCTTCACAGTGGCCAGGTTACTTCGCGGGCGACGCGCGTCGGAATTCGCCTGGAATGCCTTGCTATTAGACCTGCGTTGGTACCGCACTTGGCCCTACTCTTACACGTGATGAACGGCAGCCTTTGATGGACGACGGGTCGATGGCCTCGGATGATGATGGTCCCGGCCTGGCCCCTGGCCGCCTTCAATTGCCCGCCATGCAGGTCCTGGTGGCCCCGGACTGCTACGCCGACAGCATGTCGGCCCTCGAGGCCTCCGCCGCCATCGCGACCGGCTGGACCCGGTCCCGCCCCGGCGATCGGTTCATCGTCGCGCCCCAATCCGACGGCGGCCCCGGCTTCGTCGAGGTACTCGCCAGCCGGCTGGGGGAGACGCGGCGCCTACGGGTGTCCGGGCCGCTGAAAGCCCTGGTCGAAGCCGATTGGGTGTTCGACCGCGGCTCGGCCACCGCCTACCTGGAGTGCGCGCAGGCGTGCGGCCTGGCGCTGGTCGGCGGACCGCCCACCCCGGAGACCGCCATGGCGGCGCACAGCAAAGGCGTGGGGCAGCTCATCGCCGAGGCGCTGCGGGTCGGGGCGACGCGCATCGTGGTCGGCCTGGGCGGCAGCGCCTGCACCGACGGCGGGCAGGGCATGATCGCCGAACTGGGCGGCCTGGACACCGCCCGCCGGCAACTGGGCAACGTGGAGTTGATCGCCGCCTCCGACACCGAATACCCGTTGCTCGGCCCGTGGGGGGCGGCCCGGGTGTTCGGGCCGCAGAAGGGCGCCGACACGGCCACCGTCGCGGCGCTGGAGGTTCGCCTGCAGGCGTGGGCGCTGATCCTGGAGGCGGTGGCCGGACGCGACGTGAGCGCGGAGCCGGGCGCGGCGGCCGCCGGCGGCATCGGCGCCGGCTTGCTGGCGCTCGGCGGCCGCTGCGAGTCCGGGGCGGCCATCATCGCCGAGCACACCCGGCTGTCCGACGACCTGGACACGGCGGACATGATCGTCACCGGTGAGGGCCGGTTCGACGAGCAGTCCCTGCACGGCAAGGTGGTGGGCTTTCTCGCCGACGCGGCCCGGCCGCGGGGGATTCCGGTGGTCGTGCTGGCCGGACAGGTCGACTTGGACAACGCGACGGTGCGCTCGTCGGGCATCATGGCGGCGTTATCCATCGCCGAGCACGCCGGATCGGTGCGGCTGGCCCAGGCCGACGCGGCCAACCAGCTCATGGGGCTGGCATCCGTAGTTGCGGCGCGACTCGGGAATAGCGGTCCTGCAAGGTACCGTTGATGGAGTGGACTTTCGGGCGGTCCGGATCGCCCGGCGCAAGCCGGCGATTTCGGGCTTGATCGACCCCACCCAACGATGAGGCATGTAGGAGAAGCAATGACGGTGCAGAACGAGTCGAACGCCACGACGACCCACGGCGTGATCCTGACCGAGGCCGCCGCCACCAAGGCAAAGTCCCTGCTGGACCAGGAGGGCCGCGACGACCTGGCGCTGCGCATCGCGGTGCAGCCCGGCGGCTGCGCCGGCCTGCGCTACAACCTCTTCTTCGACGACCGGGCGCTGGACGGCGACCTGACCGCGGAGTTCGGCGGTGTGAAGCTGACGGTGGACCGGATGAGCGCGCCCTACGTCGAAGGCGCGTCCATCGATTTCGTGGACACCATCGAGAAGCAGGGCTTCACCATCGACAACCCCAACGCCACCGGCTCGTGCGCCTGCGGCGACTCGTTCAACTGATCGGTTAGATTTCGCCAATCCGTCAGCCGGGCCGTGCTGCCCGGTTGACGGTGTGCGTTCAGTACGAGCCGCCGGTGCGCAGCACGTACGAGCAGACCATGATCTGGCCGCGCTGGAACAGCAGCTGCGCGATGCCCTGCACCTGGCCGTGCATCGGGCCGCCGCTCACCGGGGACACCCGCATGGTGAACAACGCCTGAGCCTGGTACTGGGACAGGTAGACGATCTTGTCTATCGAGGTCAGCTCCACCTCGGAGAACTGCTTGCGGAACGCGTCGCTGCTGAGCTTGGCCAGGGCCTGGTCGGATCGTTTGTCCTGGACGCCGTCGTAGAGCCCGCACAGCGCGTTGCGGGCGATCTCGTCGATGTCGCGGTGCTCGAGCGCGTCCAGGTAGCCCTGGATGGCCGTCTTCGCCGCGCCCTCGGAGAACGTGGCGCCGGTGTTGGCGCCGTTGGTGCGGACCCCGTAGACGATCGCCACCGTCAGGACCGCGACGAGCGCGATGGCCAGCACGACGCCGACGATCAGCCCCCGCTTGGACCGTCGCGGCGGGTACGGGACCGGCGCGGGGGGCTGCCCCGGCTGCCCGGCATAATTGGCGGGAGCAGGTCCTGCGTGCGGAGCTGGGGCGAAGCCCGGTTCACCGGTGTTGGGGTCATCCTCGGGGAACTCGAGTGGCTGGGATTCGCTTGGGGGTGTTGGTCCTTCGCCGCCGACGGTGTGGTTCGGCGAGTGCGGACCTGCCATCGTGGTTCTCCTACGGTGGTAGACGGGACTGCAAGCGGGTTGCGGCCCGAGCAATGTGATCCCGGCGACTTGAGTGAGTTCCCTAGGGAGGCTAGCGCACGGCCTCGCGCCCAGGAGTGCGCACGGCGACGGTCGAGGCCGGTGAGTAAGCTAGATAACCTTACTAACGAAGGATGGAGTTTTCGTGACGATCGCGGTGACAGGTTCGATTGCGACCGACAATCTGATGCGGTTCCCCGGCCGGTTTTCCGAGCACCTGCTGGCCGAGCACCTGCAGAAGGTGTCGCTGAGTTTTCTGGTTGACGACCTGGTGATTCACCGCGGCGGCGTGGCGGGCAACATCGCCTTCGCCATCGGCGTGCTGGGCGGCGACGTGGCGCTGGTCGGGGCGGCCGGCGATGACTTCGGCGAGTACCGCGAGTGGCTGCAGTCGCACGGCGTCAACTGCGATCACGTGCTGATCTCGCAAACCGCGAAAACCGCGCGATTCGTCTGCACCACCGACGAGGACATGGCCCAGATCGCGTCCTTCTACCCCGGCGCCATGTCGGAGGCCCGCAACATCAAGCTCGCCGACGTCGCGTCGGCGGGCAAGCCGGACCTGGTGATCATCGGGGCCAACGACCCGGACGCGATGGTGGTGCACACCGAGGAGTGCCGCAAGCTCGGCCTGCCATTCGCCGCCGACCCGTCCCAGCAGCTGCCCCGCCTCTCCGGCGAGGAGATCGACAAGCTCGTCGACGGCGCGGCCTACCTGTTCACCAACGACTACGAGTGGGAGCTGCTGCTCTCCAAGACCGGCTGGTCCGAGGCCGACGTGCAGAAGAAGGTCGACCTGCGGGTGACCACACTGGGCGCCAAGGGCGTCGACATCGTCGAGCGCGACGGGACCACCACCCACGTCGGCGTGGTGCCGGAGACCAGCCAGACCGACCCCACCGGCGTCGGCGACGCGTTCCGGGCGGGCTTCCTCACCGGCCGCACCGCCGGGCTGAGCCTCGAGCGGTCGGCGCAGCTGGGCTCGCTGGTCGCCGTGCTGGTGCTCGAGTCCACGGGCACCCAGGAGTGGACGTGGGACCCCGCGGTCGCCAAGACCCGGTTGGCCGGCGCCTACGGCGACGAGGCGGCCGCCGAGATCGCCGCGGTCCTGGCCTAGGCCGACGCCGCGGCGCGTCGAGTGTGAGTCCACGGCGTCGGGTGTGAGTCGAGGGCGGCGACACCCCGAAAATCAACGCCAGGAATTCACCCTCAACGCCCTGGCTTCACAGTCGATGCCGCGGATTCGCGCCCCGGGCCTAGATGTACTCGGCTAAGACGTTGTTGACAGTCGGCTGATCGGAGGGTGGCCTCCGAGTGCTGAGTGGCGTCGTTGATTGT
>NZ_BAAGDE010000084.1:0-17350 GCF_054660795.1 Mycobacterium sp. MUNTM1 | reverse complement strand
GGCTTGCTCGGGGGCGGGAGCCGGCCTGGGGGCGTTCTCCCACCAGGGCGTCGCCAGCTCGCGGCGCTGGCGGCGCGGCTGTTGTTCGCCGGCCGGGCCGGGGACGGCGGGAACTTCGGTGATGCCGCTGGAACCCGGGTTGCGGCGCGGCAGCAGCGTGACGGACGGGCCGGTCGCGCGCGGGCCGGTGCGCGCCGCCGGCTCGAGCGTGCCGTCGCCCTGCCCGGCGTCCTCGGCGGCAGCGGCGTTCGCGCTGGCGAGCTTGGCGCTCGGCGAGGAGACCGCGCGGATGTGGCGGGGCGCCGCCGACTCGGCGACGGCCCGGCCGGCGAGCACGGTCGGCGGCAGGTAGATCTCGGCGGTGGTACCCGAGCCCGATTCGTTGGCCGCGGGGCCGCGCAGCCCCACCCGGATGCCGTGCCGGGCCGCGATCCGGCCGACCACGAAGAGCCCCATGTGCCGGGCGTTGTCGGGGGTGACGTCGCCGCCGGCCTGCAGCCGCATGTTGGCCATCCGCCGATCGGTGTCGTTCATCCCCAGACCGGCGTCGGCGATCCGCACCACCACTCCCCCGTCGCCGCCGCGTGACGCGGAGATCCGGGCGAACGTCGTCGGCGGCGAGTAGCGCAGGGCGTTGTCGACCAGCTCGGCGAACAGATGAATGGCGCCGCCCGCGGCCGACCCGATCAGCTCGCAATCCGGCACCCCGGCGACCTCGACCCGGCGGTAGTCCTCAACCTCGGAGACGGCCGCATTGATCACCGTTTCCAGCGGCACCGGGTCGCGCTGGTCGCGGGCGAGCTGTGAACCGGCCAGCACCAGCAGGTTCGCGCTGTTGCGGCGCAGCCGGGCCGCCAGGTGGTCCAGCCGGAACAGGCTGTCCAGGCGTTCGGGGTTGTCCTCGTTGCGCTCCAGCCGGTCGATGAGCGCCAGCTGCTGGTCGACCAGCGAGCGGCTGCGCCGCGACATGGTCTCGAACATGTCGTTGACCAGCAGCCGCAACCGCGCCTCGTCGCCGGCCAGCAGCAGCGCCTGGGTGTGCAGCTCGTCCACCGCGTGGGCGACCTGGCCGATCTCCTCGGTGGTGTACACCGGCAGCGGGCTCGGAATCGGTTCGGCCCCACCGGCTTTCACCGAAGCGATCTCTTCTACGAGATCGGTGTGGGCGACCTTGAGCGCGCCGTCGCGCAGGATGCGCAGTGGCCGCACCAGCGCGCGCGCCACCAGCAGCACCACCACCAGCGCGATGACGATCGCGCCGAGCACCAGGGCGGTGTCCAGCATCGCGGCCGAGCGCCGCTCGGCGGCCTGGGCGTGCACCGACTTGGTCACCGACGCGGTGGCGTTCTTGATGACCTGGTCGGCGATGTCGTCGGTGGTCTGGATCGAACGCAACAGGTCGGGGTTGTCGACGAGCACGCTGGCCGGGTCGGACATTATCGCCATCCGGCTCACCATCTGCTGCTGCAGTGTCTTGGCCTCCGGCGATCCGGCGCCCAGCACCTCGCTCATGCCGAACAGCGTCGACGGTTCGGTGCCCGCCAGGGTGGCCATCGAGGTCCGCAGCTGCGGCTCGGGAAGCTCGGCCCCGCGGGTGACCAGGATCTTCTGCATCGTCATCTGCCCGCGGGCGCCGAGCGCCCGGCTCAGGCCCTGCGCCTGCGCGCGGATCTTCTCGTCGTCGACGCGCACCGAGGCGTTGATGACGTCTTCGGCCGTCAGCAGGATCGGCGCGTAGAGCGTCACCCGCTCCCGCAAACCCAGGCTCGGGTCGGCCGCCTTGGCCACCAGCATCTGGCCGCCGTCGAGCAGGTTGTTCACCCCGGAGCGGACGTCGGGGCTGAGGTCGGTGTCGTCCAGCCTGGCCTGCAGTTCGCCCTTGCGGGCCTCGTAGTTTTTCTTGGCCCCGTCGACGTCGCGGCCGGTGGAGCTGGCCAGCAGCGCGACGTCCAGCGCCGACATGTACTTGGTGATCACCGGCACCACATCGGCGCGGGTGGCGGCCAGCCGCAGGCTGGCCGAGTTGGCCATGGCGCCGTGGATGCGCAGCACCCCGAAAACCGTCGCCAATACAAGCGGGACCAGCACGATCGCCAGCACCTTCCAGCGCACCGGCCAGTTGCTCAGCGACCAGGTCGGGGGGCGTTTGGCCGGCGTCGCATCGGCGCCGGGCGCCGGTGTGGGCTCTACGACATCCGCCTCGGCCGGGTTGGTCGGGCGGGTGAACATGGTCACGTCATCGCGGCCGGACGGCCGGCCGCGGCGCTGACCCTGAGCGCTGAGTGAAACGAGTGGCTCATGAAACTTCCTGCTTTATTTCGCCCGCCCCGCGCCAGACAGGCGTGTGCGTGTGTGTGGCAATCCGACGAGTATGACAGCCCGCGCCGTATGCCACCAGAATCGTTACTGAGCAGACAGGTCCCTCCAAGGTGGCGCCGCCCCCGCGCGGTCACCCCTGGCAAACACCACCGAGCGCGAAAAGCCTAGGCGGGCCGGAGGAGTGCGACGAGGAAATCGGAGTCCTCGGTGAACGGGCGCATGTCCCAGGTCGACAGCAGCAGATCGGGCGCGAAGCCCGCGTCGACCGCGTCGCCCAGAAACTCGTCGAACTCGTAGTCGCGCCCGGCGCCGAAGCCGATCGCCGCCCGCCCGTCGTCGGCGACGTGGGCCCGCAACCGGCTCAGCACCTGGATCCGGGTGCTCGGGGCCAGAAACGCCATCACGTTGCCGGCGGACACGATGACGTCGAACGGTTCGGCGATGCCGCGCGCGGGCAGGTCCAGCTCGGCCAGGTCGCCGACCAGCCAGCGCGGGCCGGGGTAGTCGTGCTCGGCCGCCTCGATCAGCGCCGGGTCGACGTCCACGCCGACCACCCGGTGACCCACCGTGGCCAGATATCCGCCCAGCCGGCCGGGCCCGCAGCCGGCGTCCAGAATCCGCGCCCCACGCGGCGCCATGGCGTCCACGAACCGGGCCTCGCCGGCCAGGTCGTCGCCGGCGCGGGCCATGGCGCGGAAACGCTCGATGTACCACTGCGAATGCCCCGGATCGGCAGCGACCTTCTGCATCCAGTAGCTCTGCTCGACCATGCGACCATTATCGGCGTTGTGTTCAAGCTGATGTTCGTGTCCCCGCGGATCCCGCCCAACACCGGCAACGCCATCCGGACGGTGGCGGCGACGGGCTGCGAATTGCATCTGGTCGAGCCGATGGGGTTCGACCTGTCCGAACCCAAGCTGCGCCGGGCCGGGCTGGACTACCACGACCTCGCGTCGGTCACGGTGCACGCCTCGCTGGCGGCCGCCTGGGCGGCGCTGTCAGCGCAGCGGGTGTTCGCGTTCACCTCGCACGCGCGCACCTCGTTCGCCGACGTGGACTATCGCGGCGGCGACGTGCTGATGTTCGGCCCCGAACCCAGCGGGCTGGACACCGCCACGCTGGCCGACCCGCACATCACCGCGCAGGTGCGCATCCCGATGCTGGCGGGCCGGCGCTCGCTGAACCTGTCCAACGCCGCGGCGATCGCCGTCTACGAGGCCTGGCGCCAGCACGGCTACGCCGGGGCGGTCTGACTCAGCGGCTCACCAGGTGTCCCAGTGCGTCACCCGGTCGGCGGGCAGCCGCTTGGCCGGGCGGAAATCGGTGCCCTTGGTGTAGGCGATCGGGAACAGCCCGCCCTGGCTGTACCGGTCGTGCGGGATGCCGAGCACCTCGGCGGCCTGCTTGTCGCCGTCGTTGATCAGGTGCAGCGTGGTCCAGCAGGTGCCCAGCCCGCGCGAGCGCAGCGCCAGGCAGAAGCTCCACGCCGCCGGGAACAGCGACGCCCAGAACGACGCGCTGAGCCCCAGCGGCGCCTTCTCCACCCGGCCCTCCAAGCAGGGAATCATCAGCACCGGCGCCTCGTGCATGTGCTCGGCGAGGTATATCGCGGAGTCCTTGACCTTGGGCATCCGCTCGCCGCGGGTGTCGCCCTCGGGGTACTCGGCCGACGGCAGGCTCAGGTAGCCGCGGGCGTTGGCCAGGTAGATGTCGGCGATCGCCTTCTTCTTCTCGGCATCCTCGACGAAAATCCATTGCCAGCCTTGCGCATTGGAGCCGGTGGGTGCCTGCAGCGCCAGTTCGAGGCATTCCATCAGCACGTCGCGGCCCACCGGCTTGTCGAAGTCGAGACGCTTGCGGACCGAGCGGGTGGTGGTGAGCACTTCGTCGACGGACAGGTTGAGGGTCATGTGTGGAGACTACGGAATCACCGGAAGTCGCGGGACTTCGAGCCGACCGCCAGGGTGATGCGGCCCAGCCGCTCGGCGACGACGGTGATCGCGCCGCTGGCGTTCTGCACCTGCCCGCGCACCAGCAGTGCCGGGGCCGAGTTCGCCAGCTTGCGATGCCGCGCCCACACCCCCGGCACGCAGAGCACGTTGACCATCCCGGTTTCGTCCTCGAGGTTGATGAACGTGACCCCCTGCGCGGTGCCGGGCCGCTGCCGATGGGTCACCGCGCCCGCGATCAGCACGCGGTCACCGTCGGGCACCGAGCCCAGGTTCGCGGCGGGCACCACCCCCATGGCGTCCAGGTCGGCCCGCAGGAACTGCGTCGGGTAACTGTCCGGGGAGACGCCGGTGGCCCACACGTCGGCGGCGGCCAGTTCCAGTTCGCTCATCCCGGGCAGCGCCGGGACGTGCGACGACGACCCCACCCCGGGCAGCCGGCCCGGCCGCTGGGTGGCCGCGGCCCCGGCCGCCCACAACGCCTCGCGCCGGGACATGTCGAAGCAGCCCAGCGCCCCAGCCGTCGCCAGCGCCTCGGTCTGCGGCACCGACAGCTGCAGCCGGGTCGTCAGGTCCAGCAGGGAAGCGAACGGGCCGTTGGCTTTTCGCTCGTCGACGAGTTGTTCGGCCAGGTCGTCGCCGATGTGGCGGACCGCGCCCAGGCCGAGGCGGACCTCGGTGCCGGCGTTCTCGAGCGTGGCGTGCGCCAGGCCGGCGTTGACGTCCGGGCCGTGCACGGTCACGCCGTGCCGGCGCGCATCGGCCACCAGCGACTGCGGCGAGTAGAACCCCATCGGCTGGGCGCGCAGCAGCGCCGCGCAGAACGCCGCCGGATGGTGCAGCTTGAACCACGACGAGTAGAACACCAGCGACGCGAAGCTCAGCGCATGGCTTTCCGGGAAGCCGAAATTGGCGAAGGCTTCCAGCTTTTCGTAGGTGCGGTCGATCACGTCGTCGTCGGCGCCGTGCAGCGTGCGCATGCCCTCGTAGAACCGGCCACGCAGCCGTCGCATGCGTTCGGTCGAGCGCTTGGACCCCATGGCGCGGCGCAGCTGGTCTGCCTCGGCGGCCGAGAATCCGGCGCAGTCGACCGCCAGCTGCATCAGCTGCTCCTGAAAGAGCGGCACCCCCAACGTCTTTCGCAGCGCCGGTTCCATTGACGGGTGGTCATAGACCACCGGGTCCAGCCCGTTGCGCCGCCGGATGTAGGGGTGCACCGACCCGCCCTGGATGGGGCCGGGACGGATCAGCGCGACCTCCACCACCAGGTCGTAGAACACCCGCGGCTTCAGCCGCGGCAGGGTGGCCATCTGCGCGCGCGACTCCACCTGGAACACACCGACCGAATCGGCGCGGGCCAGCATCTCGTACACCGCGGGCTCGGAGAGGTCGAGGCGGGCCAGGTCCACCTTGACCCCCTTGTGCTCGGCCACCAGGTCGATGGCGTAGTGCAGCGCCGAGAGCATCCCCAGCCCCAGCAGGTCGAACTTCACCAATCCGATTGCCGCGCAGTCGTCTTTGTCCCACTGCAGTACGCTGCGGTTCTCCATGCGCGCCCACTCAACCGGGCACACATCGGCGATCGGGCGGTCGCAGATCACCATGCCGCCGGAATGAATACCCATGTGCCGCGGCAGGTTCCGGATCTGGTTGGCCAGGTCGACCACCGGTTCGGGGATGCCCTCGACATCGGGCGAGTCAGCAAGGCCGTTCCAGTGGCTGATCTGCTTACTCCACGCGTCCTGTTGGCCCTGCGAGAAGCCCAGCGCGCGGGCCATGTCGCGCACCGCGATCTTTCCCCGGTAGGTGATGACGTTGGCGACCTGGGCGGCGTAGTCGCGGCCGTATTTGTCGTAGACGTACTGGATGACCTTTTCCCGCTGATCGGACTCGATGTCCATGTCGATGTCGGGCGGCCCGTCGCGGGCCGGCGACAGAAAACGCTCGAACAGCAACTCGTTGGCCACCGGGTCGACGGCGGTGACGCCCAGGGCGTAGCAGACCGCGGAGTTGGCGGCCGATCCCCGGCCCTGGCACAGGATGTTGTTGTCCCGGCAGAACCGGGCGATGTCGTGCACCACCAGGAAGTAGCCCGGAAACGTCAGGTGGGCAATGACTTTCAGCTCGTGCTCGATCTGGGCATACGCGCGCGGCGCGTGCTCGGCCGACCCGTAGCGCTCGCGGGCTCCGGCCATGGTCAACTGGCGCAGCCAGCTGTCCTCGGTGTGCCCGGCGGGCACGTCGAACGGTGGCAGCTGTGGCGCGATGAGCGCAAGCCCGAACGCGCACTGCTCGCCCAGCTCGGCGGCCGCGGTCACCACATTAGGGCCCCCAAAGGGCACATGCCCGAACAGCCGGGCCATCTCCTCACCCGAGCGCAGGTGCGAACCGCCCAGCGGCGCCAGCCACCCGGCGGCCGAATCCAGCGACTGCCGCGCCCGGATGGCGCCCATCGCCATGGCCAGCCGGCGCCGCGACGGGCCCGCGAAATGCGCGCCGGTGGTGGCGACGACGCCGACGCCGAAGCGGGGGGCCAGCGCGGCCAGCGCCACGTTGCGTTCGTCGTCGAGCGGCTGACCGTGATGGGTCAGCTCGACGCTGACCCGATGCGCCCCGAACCGGTCCACCAGATCGGCCAGCGCCCGCTCCGCGGCCGCTGGACCGCCGTCGGAAAGCGCTTGGCGGACATGCCCTTTGCGACAGCCCGTCAGGATGTGCCAGTGGCCGCCGGCGGCCTCGGTCAGCGCGTCGACGTCGTAGCGGGGCTTGCCCTTCTCGCCGCCGGCCAGATGCGCCGCGGCCAGTTGCCGCGACAGCCGCCGGTACCCCTCCGCGCCGCGGGCCAGCACCAGCAGGTGCGGGCCGGGCGGATCCGGCTGCTCGGTGCGGGCACCCGGGCCCAGCGACAGCTCGGCGCCGAACACGGTGCGCATGTCGAGCTCGGCCGCCGCCTCGGCGAACCGCACCGCCCCGTACAGGCCGTCGTGGTCGGTGAGCGCCAGGGCGCGCAGGTCCAGCCGGGCCGCCTCCTCGACCAGCTCCTCGGGCGTGCTCGCCCCGTCCAGGAAGCTGAACGCCGAATGCGCGTGCAGCTCGGCATAGGCGACGGACGAGCGGGACGCCCGGCCGTCATCCGGCGGCCGGTACGTCGCGCGCCTGCGCGACAAGGGGGCATCCTCCGGGGGGTCCACCGGCGCGCCGGCATGGCGCGGCTTGCTGTCGAGCACCCGCTTCATCTCCGCCCAGCTCGGCGGCCCGTTGAACCAGCCCACGGACGCGAGTATATCGAACGGATGTTCGATTTAACCGCGGCTCAGTACAACCGTTGTTAAACCGATCTTCAACTCTTAAACAAGGTCTTAACGCTGCGGCACTATCGCGGATCGTGAGCTCCGCAGATACTGGTACAAGTTCAAAAAAACGGAGTACGGCGGGGGCCGGCATGGCACAGACACTGGACACGGCATTCCTTCAAGCCCATGATCCGGATCAGCACGCGAGCCTGGCGATCGGCGCGGTCGCCATCGTCGACGGCACCATACCCGACTATGAATGTCTCAAAAGTCTTCTGGCCGAACGTATCCAGCCGATCACGCGATGCACGCAGCTGCTCCGGGCGCATCCGCTGAACCAGGAGTGGATTGACTGCCCGGACTTCGACCTGGACTACCACGTGCGCCGGGTGGCCATCCCCCGTCCCGGCGACGAGGCCGAGCTGTCCCGGGCCATCGCCTACGCCCTGGAACGGCCCCTCGACCCGGACCGCCCCCTTTGGGAGTGCTGGGTCATCGAGGGCCTGAAGGGCAACCGGTGGGCGATCCTGATGAAGACCCATCACGGCCTGCTCGACGGCAACTCGGCCGCGCGCCTGATCAGCAGGCTCTGCGACGACGCCGACGCGGACACCTTCGCCAACGGCGCTGCGGCCAAACCGGTTTCGCCACCGGCCCCGGGCAAGCCTGGCTGGGTCGACGCGCTGTGGCGGGCTTCGGCGGCCGCCGGCGCCCTGGTCGGCGCGATGTGGCCGACCGTGCACACCGATGCGGTCACCGCCTCGCGGCGCTACAGCACGGTGCGGGTCCCGATCGCCGACGTCGACAGCGTCTGCCGCAAGTTCGGCGTCAGCGCCAACGACGTCGCGCTCGCCGCCATCACCGAGGGATTCCGCACGGTGCTGCTCGGCCGAGGCGAGGAGCCGCGGGCGGACTCGCTGCGCACCCTGGTCCCGATGCCGGTCCGCTCGGCGATGCTCTCGCACCTGCCCGTCGAACACGACGACCCGGTGCGGCGGTTGCAGACGGTGCACAGCCGCTGGAAGGCCAAGCTGACCGTCCAGCCGCCCGGCATCGTGGCGTCGGCGATCGGCTTGCTGCCGACGGTGTTGCGCAGCAACGTCTTAGGGCTGCTCTCCCGCCTTCCGCAGCGCGCCATCGTCACCCTGGCCACCAACGTGCCCGGGCCCCGACGGCGGCTGCGGGTGATGGGCCAGACGCTGGAACGGCTGCTGCCGATCCCCCCGACGGCCGCGGCGCTGCACACCGGCGTCGCCGTGCTGAGCTACGGCGATGAACTGGTCTTCGGCATCACCGCCGAACACGGCGACGCGTTCGACGTCAAGCAGCTGGCCGCCGGCATCGAGCTGGGCATGGCGCGGCTGGTGGCCCTGGGCGACGACTCGGTGCTGCTGTTCAACCGCAGGCGTCCCGCACGCCCGGTGCTGCGCCCGGTGCCGCCGACGCATCCGTCGGCGCCGGGGCACGCGCGCCGCTGACCCGCTCCGCCCGCGGCCGACCACCGTGAGAAGGTTGGTCATGGGCAAATCGGGGCCGGTCACCATCGATCCGCGCCGCCATGACGCGGTGCTGTTCGACGACGACGGTGCGCTGGGCTCCACGCTGGCCGCCCGACTTCGCGAGACCGGGGTCGGCGTCGCCGCCGTCTCGGCGGACGGCCCGGTGCGGGCGGCCGACCGGCTGCGGGTGCGGCCGGGCCGCTGCGTCGTGGTCGCCGGGCACGCCGCGGGCGTCGAGGCCGCGCGCGCCGCCGGGTTCGCGTTGGTGATCGCCGTCGACCCGGCCGGGGACGACGACAGGGTGCGCGCGGCGGGGGCCGACGCGGTGGTCGCGGACCTGCGCGACGTCACCGTGCGGACCGGTGACCGCCGGATGTCGCAGCTGCCCGATGCGTTGCAGGCCTTGGCCGATGGGCTCGCGGATCGGCGTCCGGCGGTGTTCTTCGACTTCGACGGCACCCTCTCGGACATCGTCGACGACCCGGACTCGGCGCAACCCGTCGCCGGGGCCACCGAGGCGCTGGACCGGCTGGCCGCGCGCTGCCCGGTCGCGGTGCTGTCCGGCCGCGATCTCGCCGATGTGACGAAACGTGTTGGGGTGCAAGGCATCTGGTACGCAGGCAGTCATGGTTTCGAGCTGACCGCGCCCGATGGCACCCATCACCAGAACGACGACGCGGCCGCCGCCATCCCGGTGCTCGAGCAGGCGGCCGGCCAGCTCCGCGACCGGCTCGGCGCGATCCCCGGTGTTGTGGTGGAGCACAAGCGATTCGGGGTGGCCGTGCACTACCGCAACGCCGAGCGCGACCGCGTCGGCGAGGTGCTGGCCGCGGTGCGCGACGCCGGCCGCCGCGACGAGCTGCGGGTCACCACCGGCCGCGAGGTCATCGAGCTGCGCCCGGACCTGGACTGGGACAAGGGGAAAACGCTGCGCTGGGTGATCGAGCACCTGCACGCGGCCGGGTCGGGTCCGCTGACGCCGGTCTATCTCGGCGACGACATCACCGACGAGGACGCGTTCGACGCGGTGCGCGACGGGCCTGTCCAGGGCGTGCCGATCCTGGTGCGACACGGCGACGACGGCGACCGCGCCACCGCCGCGCTCTTCGCGCTGGACAACCCGGCCCGCGCCGGCGAGTTCACCGGCCTGCTGGCGGACCAGCTGGCGCGCCTTCAGCGCTAGCCCTCAGGGTCAGCGTCGGTCGCACGCGCGGCGAAGCCGGGCGCTGCGGGCCGCCGCCATCAGACCTAGGCGTATTCCACCGCGCCGTCGTCGAGCACCACCCGGGCGTCGGCCCCGTCGGGACTCGACGCCTCGGTGCGAAACACCGCCTTGCCGGGCTCGGTGCGCCAGATCAGCGTGGTCAGCGTCTCGCCGGGGAACACCGGCGAGGTGAACCGCGAGGCGATCGAGGTGATGTTGGCCGCCACACCCTGGCCCAGCTCGGACACCAGCGCGCGACCCGACACCCCGTAGGTGCACAACCCGTGCAGGATCGGCTTGGGGAAGCCGGCCAGCTCCCTGGCGAACCACGGGTCGCTGTGCAGCGGGTTGCGGTCGCCGGAGAGCCGGTAGATCAGCGCCTGGTCCTCGCGGGTGGGCAGCGGAATACGGGCGTCGGGCTCGCGGTCCGGAAACTCCGGTGCGACGGGCCGCTGGCCCGGCATGCCGCCGAAGCCGCCCTCGCCGCGGATGACCAGGGTGGTGAGCGTCTCGGCGATCAGCTGCCCGGAGTCCGGCTCGGTGCCCCGGCCGCGCAATACCAGGATCGCGTTCTTGCCCTCGCCCTTGTCCTGGATGTCGGCGACCTCGGACACCACCGAGAGCTTGCCCGCGGGCGGCAGCGGTGCGTGCAGCCGGATGCTCTGCGATCCGTGTAACAGCATGGCCCAGTTGAACTTTCCGACCAGGCCGGCAGCGCCAAACGCCGGGCAGCAGATCACCGCGTACGTGGGCAGTACCTGCTGGTCGATGTCGTGGCTGTTCTCGGTGGTGAACGGCAGGTCGTCGATCCCGGCGCCGACACCGAGCGCGTAGAGCAGCGTGTCCCGGTCGGTCCATTCGAACTGCATGGGTTCGGTCACCGCGCCGACGGCACTCGGATCAATCGCCATGGAAGTCTCCCGATCGTTGAGTAGTGATCCTGAGGTCCACTCTGGCATCCGGCGAAACGGCGGTCTCCGGTGAGGTCGCGCGGTAACAAACCGTCGCAAACCCTTCCCACCGGAGCCGTCGGCAAGGCAGGCTAATCGACATGCCCAAGCGCAGCACGATCCGCAAAGCCACGATGGCGCTCGCCGCGCTCACCGCAACGATGATCGTCGCCGGCTGCGGCGGCTCACCGCAGGCGCGGTCCATCACGGTGACGTTCATCCGCCACGCCCAGTCCGAGGCCAACGCCAGCGGCACCATCGACACCGAGGTACCAGGTCCGGGCCTGACGCCGGAGGGCAAGGGGCAGGCCGAGCAGGTCGCGCACCAACTCGGCCGCAAGGACTACGACAGCGTCTACGCCTCCACCATGACCCGGGCCCAGCAAACCGCCGCCCCACTGGCCGCCGAACTCGGCAAGCAGGTGGAGGTCCTGCCCGGCATCCAGGAGATCAACGCCGGCTGGTACAACGGCAAACCCGAGTCGATGGCGAAGTCGACGTACATGCTGGCGCCGGTGAACTGGATCAACGGCGACGTGTCCGACAGCATCCCGGGCTCGGTCAGCGGCAAGGAGTTCAACGACCAGTTCACCGCGGCCATCAACAAGATCTACAACAGCGGCCATCGCAATCCGGTGGTGTTCTCGCACCGGAACTCGATCATGGTGTGGACACTGATGAACGCGCAGAACGCCAAGGACAGCCTGATGGACAGCCACCCGATTCCGAACACGGGTCGCGTGGTGATCAGCGGTAACCCGATGACCGGCTGGACGCTGGTCGACTGGGACGGGATCCGCGACTTCCACAACTGACCTCCCCGGGTAAGACCGGCAGTTGACGTGCGCGGCTGCCACCGCCACGATGTCTTCATGCGGTATGTCGTTACCGGCGGTACCGGGTTTATCGGTCGCCGTGTCGTGTCTCGTCTTGTGGAATCGCGCCCCGACGCGCAGGTCTGGGTGCTGGTGCGACGGCAGTCGCTGGGCCGCTTCGAGCGACTCGCGGAACGCTGGGGCGACCGGGTGAAACCGCTGGTCGGCGCGCTGCCGGAGCTGGAGCTGAGCGACGAGGCCCTCGCCGAGCTGGGCGAGGTCGATCACGTGGTGCACTGCGCGGCGATCTACGACATCACCGCCGGGGAGCCCGAGCAGCGGGCCAGCAACGTCGAGGGCACCCGCGCGGTGATCGCGCTGGCGCAGCGGCTGGACGCGACGTTGCACCACGTGTCGTCGATCGCCGTTGCGGGAGATTTCGCCGGCGAATACACCGAGGACGATTTCGACGTCGGCCAGCAGCTGCCGACGCCCTATCACCAGACCAAGTTCGAGGCCGAGCTGCTGGTGCGCTCGGCGCCCGGGCTGCGGCATCGCATCTACCGCCCTGCGGTGGTGGTGGGCGATTCGCGCACCGGCGAGATGGACAAGGTGGACGGGCCGTACTACTTCTTCGGCGTGCTGGCCAAGCTGGCGGTGCTGCCATCGCTGACCCCGATGCTGCTGCCGGACACCGGGCGCACCAACATCGTCCCGGTCGACTACGTGGTGGACGCCCTGGTCGCGCTCATGCACGCTGATGGCCGCGACGGGCAGACGTTCCACCTGACCGCGGAGAAGACCATCGGCCTGCGCGGCATCTACCGCGGCGTGGCCAAGGCGGCCGGGCTGCCGCCGCTGCGCGGGTCGCTGCCGCGCTCGGTGGCCGCCCCGGTGCTCAAGGTGCGGGGGCGCGCCAGGGTGGTGCGCAACATGGCGGCCACGCAGCTGGGCATTCCCGCCGAGGTGCTCGACGTCGTCGACCTGGCGCCCACCTTTGTCAGCGACAAGACACGAAATGCCTTGCAGGGCAGCGGGATCAGCGTTCCCGATTTCGCCGATTACGCGCCCAAGCTGTGGCGGTACTGGGCGGAGCACCTCGATCCCGACCGCGCGCGCCGCGACGATCCGCAGGGGCCGTTGCAGGGCCGCCACGTCATCATCACCGGCGCGTCCAGCGGCATCGGCCGGGCCGCGGCCATCGCGATCGCCGAGCGGGGCGCCACCGTGTTCGCGCTGGCCCGCAACGGCGAGGCGCTCGATGCGCTGGTCGAGGAGATCCGCGCCAATGGCGGTGTCGCCCATGCCTTTACCTGCGATGTCACCGACTCCGCGTCGGTGGAGCACACAGTCAAGGACATCCTGGGTCGCTTCGACCACGTCGACTACCTGGTGAACAACGCCGGCCGATCGATCCGCCGCTCGGTGGTCAACTCATGCGACCGGCTGCACGATTACGAACGGGTGATGGCGGTCAACTACTTCGGCGCGGTGCGGATGGTGCTGGCGCTGCTGCCGCACTGGCGCGAGCGCCGGTTCGGCCACATCGTCAACGTGTCGAGCGCCGGCGTGCAGGCACGCAACCCCAAGTACAGCTCGTACCTGCCGAGCAAGGCCGCGCTGGACGCGTTCTCCGACGTGGTGGGGTCCGAGGTGCTGTCCGACCACATCACCTTCACCAACATCCACATGCCGCTGGTGCGCACCCCGATGATCGTGCCCTCACATCGACTCAACCCGGTGCCGGCGATCAGCCCCGAGCGCGCGGCCGCGATGGTGGTGCGCGGGTTGGTGGAGAAGCCCGCCCGCATCGACACCCCGCTGGGCACGCTCGCCGAGGCCGGCAACTACTTCGCCCCGCGGACGTCGCGGCGCGTGCTGCATCAGCTGTATCTCGGCTATCCGGATTCGGCCGCGGCGCGCGGGCAAACCGCCGAACCCGCTGCGGCCCCGCGAACCGCGCGCCGCAAGCCCAGCCGGCCGGTGCGCGCCGTCACCCGGGGCATCCGGACACCCCGCCCGGTCAAGCGGCTGGTCCGCCTGGTGCCCGGCGTGCACTGGTAGTCACTTCTGCAGCGTGAACTGGTTGACGTCGATGTATCCGATCCGGAATGCGTCGGCGCAGCCGGTCAGGTATTTCATGTACCGCTCGTAGACTTCCTCGGACTGCACCGCGATGGCCTCGTCCTTGTGGGCTTGCAGCCCCGCGGCCCAGATGTCGAGCGTCCTGGCGTAGTGCGGCTGCAGCGACTGCACCCGGGTGACCGTGAAACCGTTGGCGGTGGCGCGCTCCTGGACCATCGGTATCGACGGCAGCCGCCCGCCCGGAAAGATCTCGGTGACAATGAATTTGATGAACCGGGCGAACGTGAACGAGATCGGCATGCCGCGTTCGACCATCTCGTTGGGATGTAGCCCGGTGATGGTGTGCAGCAGCATGACCCCGTCGGCGGGCAGCAGGTCGTGCGCCAGCGTGAAAAACGCGTCGTAGCGCTCGTGGCCGAAGTGCTCGAAGGCGCCGATGCTGACGATCCGGTCGACGGGCTCGTCGAACTTCTCCCAGCCCTCCAGCAGGACCCGGGCCGAGCGAGGGCTCGGCGACTGCGCGATCAGCTGCTCGACGTGCTCGGCCTGGTTGCGGCTCAGGGTGAGGCCGACGACGTTGACGTCGTATTTTTCCTGGGCACGCATCATGGTGGCGCCCCAGCCGCAGCCCACGTCGAGCAATGTCATGCCCGGCTGCAGCCCGAGTTTGCCGAGCGCGAGGTCGATCTTGGCGATCTGCGCCTCTTCCAGCGTCATATCCTCGCGCTCGAAGTAGGCGCAGCTGTAGGTCTGGGTCGGGTCGAGGAATAGCCGGAAGAACTCATCAGACAGGTCGTAGTGGGCCTGCACATCGTCGAAGTGCGGCGTTAAATCAGTCCCCTCGGGGGGCTCCGACGTGGTTGGCATCGTGTCAGCCTAGTCGCCGGATTGAGTATCTTGGAACCGATGAACTCCCCCGTCTTCGTCGACGTCGATACCGGCGTGGATGATGCACTGGCGCTGATGTACCTGTTCGCCAGCCCGGACGCCGACGTGATCGGCATCGCCTCGACCGGGGGAAACGTTGGGGTTGAGCAGGTTTGCGAAAACAATCTGGGCCTGCTGGCGCTGTGCGAGCGCACCGGCGTACCGGTCTCCAAGGGTTCGGCGGAAACGCTGACCGGGCCGATGCGGCTGCCGTCAAAAGTCCACGGCCCCAGGGGATTGGGCTACGCCGACCTGCCGCCGAGCTCGCACCGGCTCACCGACTACGACTCGGCCGACGCCTGGGTGCGCGCGGCGCGGGCCCGCCCCGGTGAGCTGATCGGCGTGGCGACCGGCCCGCTGACCAACCTGGCGCTGGCGCTGCGCGCCGAGCCCGAACTGCCGGCGCTGCTGAAACGGCTGGTGATCATGGGCGGGTCCTACGACCACCGGGGCAACACCACCGCGGTGGCGGAGTGGAACATCAGCGTCGACCCCGAGGCGGCGGCCGAGGTGTTGGCGGCATGGTGCCCGGAAAACGTTGGGCGACAGCGGCTCCCGCTCCTGTGCGGCCTGGACCTGACCCGCAAGGTGGCGATGACGCCGGATCATCTGGCGCGGCTGGCGGCGGCCGCGGGGTCGACGACGACGCGGCTGAGCGAGCACGACCCGGCCGGGACCCGGTCGACGGCGTCCAATCCGCTGATTCGGGTGATCGAGGACGCGATGCGGTTCTACCTGGAGGCCTATCACGAACTCGGCCATGGGTATCAGGCACACCTGCACGATCCGCTGGCCGCCGCCGTCGCGCTGGACCCCGAGCTGGTCACGACGCGTCCGGCGACGGTGGACATCGAGCTGACCGGAACCCTGACCCGGGCCATGACGGTGACCGACTGGACGGACCGTCGAGAACCCAACGCGCTCATCGGGATTGACGTCGACGCGGCGGCATTCTTCGATCGGTTCATCGAACGGGTGGGGCCGTTTGCCCGTCAAATAGGGGGTGACGGATGAAGATTCGTGCGATCGAGCTGATCCGGGCGGCATGGGGCGTGCTGCTGCTGGCCGCCCCCAACGAGGTGCTCGACCACATCCACGGGGTGCGGGTCGACCGCAAGGCGCTCGTCGTCACCCGGATCCTGGGCGCACGCCACCTGACCCAGGCGTTGCTGTCGGGGGTCAACCCCGGACCGGAGGTGCTCGCGGCGGGGGTCTGGGTCGACAGCGTGCACTCGGCGACCGCGCTCGGCCTGGCCGTAGTCGACCGGCACCGCGCTCGCGGTGGGGTGACCGACGCCGTCGTCGCGGCGTCGTGGGCCGGGCTGGGCTGGCGCCACCTACGCGCCGGAAAGGCCAGGACCGATGGTGTGCGCGGCCGCGACCGGCTGGCCCGCACCGTGGTGGGCGCCCTGCCCGGCGGGCGCGGGCTGATGGGCCGCGCGGCGGCGGTGCGCGCCGGATAACCCCAGCGAGCGGGCGGTATCCGCACAGCGAAAGACGGGCGTCCACCGCTTTTGGCGTTGGGGACAATGACACATTGTGTTTTCATGATCTGGTGGGGAGTGGGGCTCGGCGGCACGCGTTGACGGCCCTGACCAGATGAAAGGGTTTCGCGAGTCATGACCGAGTTGGTTACCGGGAAAACGTTGCCGAATGTGGTCGTCACCGGCGTCGCCATGACGACCGCACTGGCAACTGATGCCGAAACCACCTGGAAGCTGTTGTTGGACAAGCAAAGTGGTATCCGCAAGCTCGAGGATTCGTTCGTTGAGGAGTTCGACCTGCCGGTACGCATCGGCGGGCATCTGCTCGAGGACTTCGACGGCGGGCTGACGCGCGCCGAACGCCACCGGATGGGCTACCTGCAGCGGATGTCCGCCGTGTTGAGCCGGCGGGTCTGGGAGAACGCCGGCTCCCCCGAGGTCGATCCCAACCGCCTGATGGTGTCCATCGGCACCGGCCTGGGGTCGGCCGAGCAGATCGTGTTCAGTTATGACGATCTGCGCGCCCGCGGCATCGCGGGGGTCTCACCGCTGGCCGTCTCCAAGTACATGCCCGACGGCGCGGCCGTCGCGGTGGCCCTGGAGCGGCGCGCCAAGGCCGGCGTGATCACCCCGGTGTCGGCGTGTGCGTCGGGTTCTGAGGGGGTGGCGCAGGCCTGGCGCAACATCGTGTTCGGCGAGGCCGACATCGCCATCTGCGGCGGCGTCGAGGTCAGGATCGAGGCGGTCGCGATCGCGGCGTTCGCCCAGATGCGCATCGTGATGTCGACCAAAAACGACGACCCGGTCGGCGCGTGCCGCCCGTTC
>NZ_BAAGDE010000083.1:0-17760 GCF_054660795.1 Mycobacterium sp. MUNTM1 | reverse complement strand
CCCCCCACCCGCCGCGGCACCCGAGCAGGACAAAGGCCCGGGCCTGATCGAGCGGATGGTGACCAGCAAGCTGCGCGCCCAGCGCCCCTCCTTCCGCACCGACGAACCCAACTCCACCTTTCGGCTGCCGCTGCAAACCGCGTCGCGCACCACCGGGGTGGCGGCGCACCGGCTGGGGCTGACCGTCGATGGCCGCGAGACGCTGTCGGGAATCTCGTTCACCGCGCGTCCCGGCGCGATGACCGCGGTCATCGGGCCGTCGACCGCACGCAATTCCGCGCTGCTCGCGGTGCTGGCCGGCACGAGAGCACTCAGCGCCGGGCGCGTCATCGTGGACGGACATGACGTCCACGCCGAGCCCGAGCTCATGCGCAGCCGCATCGGGGTGGTCCCGCGCGAGGACCGCCTGCACCGGCAGCTCACCGTCGCGCAGGTGGTGGAGTACGCCGCCGAACTGCGGCTGCCACCGGACACCGTTGCCGAGCAACGCGACCGCGTGGTCGGCCAGGTGCTCGACGAACTCGAGCTGACGCCGCACCGGGACACCAGGATCCGCAAGCTCTCGCCCGAGGTGCGCCGGTGCGCCGCCCTGGCGGTCGAGCTCGTCAGCCGGCCGAGCCTGCTCGTGGTCGACGAACCCACCGCCGGACTCGACGCGGCCCAGCAGCGCCACGTCATGGCGATGCTGCGGCACCAGGCCAACATCGGCTGCGCCGTCGTCGTCGCGATTTCGGCGCAGACCTCGCTCACCGACGTGAACGCGTGCGACCAGGTGTTGGTCCTCACCGCCGCGGGCAACGTCGCGTACTTCGGGACGCCGTTGCAGGTCGAGTCCGCGATGGGCACCAACGACTGGTCGAGGGTGCTCGCCCAGGTCCGCGCCGATCCCGACGGGGCCCACCGCGCCTTCCTCGCGCGTCCGCAGACGGCGGCGCCGACCACCCCGCCCGAAGTCGCGGCACCCGGTCCGCCGCCACCCCGGCTGTCCAGGAACCGGCAGATCCGGTTGGTGGCCCGGCGCGAACTTCGCCTGCTGCTCGGCGATCGCATCTACTTCGCGTTCCTGGCGATCCTGCCGTTCGCGCTGGCGGGGCTCGCGCTGCTGATCCCGGGTGATTCCGGCCTGACGCGCCCCGACCCGGGTAGCACCAACGCGCACGAAGCCATCGAGATCCTGGCCGCCTTCAACCTCGCCGCGGTGATCATCGGCACGGCGCTGACCATCCGCGCGCTCGTGTGCGAGCATCGCGTCTTCCGCCGCGAGCAGGAGGTCGGCCTGACCGCGCCGGCCTACCTGACCGCCAAGCTCACCGTCTACGCCGTGGCCGCGGCCATCTGGACGGCCGTCGTGTTCGCGATCGTCATCGCGGTCAAGGGCGAGCCTGGACGCAGCGCCGTCTTGCTGCACAACGCCACGGTCGAGCTCTACGTGAGCGTGGCCGTCACCGCGATCGTCTCCGCGGTCACCGGGCTTGCGCTGTCGTCGCTGGGCAAGTCGCTGCGGGAGGTCCTGCCGCTGGTGGTTCCGGTGATCCTGGCGTCCGCGCTGTTCAACGGGAGCCTGGTGCAGCTGGTGAGCGTGCTGGGCCTGCAGCAGATCAGCTGGTTCGTCCCGGCCCAGTGGGGTTTCGCGGCCGCGGCGTCCACCGTGAACCTGCGCAGGGTCGACTCGCTGGCCGCCGACGCCGTGACGTGGACCCACTACAGCGGGTGGTGGGTGTTCGACATGGGAATGCTCGTGTTGTTCGGCCTCATCGCGGCCGGGTTCACGCTCTACCGGCTGCGCTCGCCCCTCGGCCAAAGCCGCGGCCCATCCCCGAATCCCGGGCCGCACACCCGCCACCCCGAGCGCTGAGTTTCCGGCGACGACGGCTGACGGAGGCCGCGACGTTTCGTTCGGCGACATGAACCGTCATCGATGTTCGCCGCGACGCGAACCGCCCATTACTGTCGGATTATGGCGCCTGAAACGACTACCACTGCCGAGTATCTGCGCAACGCCTTGGACGGGCGCTGGCGCGATGTCAGAAACCGGATGCGGGACACGCTCACCGAGGATCTCTTCCGCCCGCACTACACCCCGAACACGGTGATCGCCCGCACCAAGGTGGCGGAGCAGATGCGGATCATGGCGGCGTTCGGCGCGGCCGCAGACAGTTTCAAGAAGGAACACGGTGGCACCGGCGACGTCGGTGCGGCGATCACGATGATCGAGATGCTGGCGATGTCGGACCTGTCACTCATGGTGAAGGCCGGCGTGCAGTGGGGGCTGTTCGGCGGGGCCGTGGAAAACCTGGGCACGGAGCGCCATCACGAGATCTATGTGCCCAAGATCATCAGCCTGGAGTTGCGCGGCTGTTTCGCGATGACCGAGACCGGACACGGCAGCGACGTGCAGTCGCTGGAGACCACCGCGACCTACGACCCGGAGACCCAGGAGTTCGTCATCGACTCCCCCACCCCGTCGGCGCGCAAGGACTACATCGGCGGGGCCGCCGAAACCGCTACCATGGCAGCGGTTTTCGCGCAACTGATCACCACCGAGGACGGCAAGCCGGTCAATCATGGTGTGCACTGCGTCCTGGTCCCGATCCGCGACGAGGACGGCAACGACCTGCCCGGCGTCACCACGTCGGACTGCGAGTACAAGGGCGGGCTGCCCGGCGTCGACAACGGCCGCATCGTGTTCGATCACGTCCGTGTCCCGCGGGTCAACCTGCTGAACAAGTACGGCGACGTCGCGGCCGACGGCACCTACAGTTCGCCGATCGAGAACCCGAACCGCCGGTTCTTCACCATGCTGGGCACCCTGGTCCGCGGCCGCATCACCGTGGGCGGCAGCGCCGGCGCCGCCGGCCGGGTGGCCCTGGACATCGCCACCCGATATGCGTTGCAGCGCAGGCAGTTCAGCGCGCCCGATGACGGTTCCGAGGTGCTGATCATGGATTACCTGGTGCACCAGCGGCGACTGTTTCCGTTGATCGCGAAGTCATACGCGCTGCAGTTCGCCCAGAACGAGCTGGTCAGCAAGTGTCACGACGTCCAGAGCGCGGACGCACCCGACGCCGACGAGCAGCGCGAACTGGAAGCGCGCGCCGCCGGGCTGAAGGCCGCCAACACCTGGCACGCCAGCCGCGCCATCCAAGAGTCCCGCGAGGCGTGCGGCGGCGCCGGCTACATGGCCGAGAACCGGCTGATCGGGCTGCGGGGTGACACCGATGTCTTCACCACGTTCGAGGGCGACAACCACGTGCTGACCCAGCTGGTGGCCAAGGAATTGCTGACGGCCTATGCCGACGACATCAAGAGCATGAGCCCGGTCGAATGGGTTCGCTTCGCCGCCAACACCGTTGGCGAACGCGTCGTCAAACGCACTGCGGCGGAAACGATCATCCAAACGATCGTCGATGCCCGGCAAGACAGTGAAGAAGAGGGCAGCCTGTTCAACCGCGGCACCCAGATCAAGATGTTCGAAGACCGCGAGGAATATCTGCTGGCATCCGTGGCGCGCCGGCTGCAGGCCAAATCCAAAGAGATGTCCGAATTCGACGCGTTCAACTCGGTGCAGGATCATGTGCTGCACGCGGCCAGCGCCCACATCGACCGCGTGGTGCTGGAAGCGTTCGTCGCCGGGATCGACGCATGCCCCGACGAGCAGGCCCGCGAACTGCTCGGCATCCTGTGCGATCTGTACGCGCTGTCGGTGATCGAGGACGACAAGGCCTGGTACATCGAACACCGCTACCTGTCCACCGAGCGCGCCAAGGCGGTCACCCGCGGCATCAACGACCGGTGCCGGGCGCTGCGCCCGCACGCCGAGACGGTCGTCGACGGGTTCGGCGTCCCGGAGCGGTTGCGCTACGCCGAGATGCTGCACCCGGAGAACTTGTCCGAGGCCCTCACAAGCTGACGGGCTGTTCGGCGATCGCCTCCCGCCCGGCCGGGCGTTGCGGCCGCACGTACCTCGTCCAGGTCAAGAGCGCCGCGGCGACGTAGCAGAGCATGAACGCCCAGAAGGCCGGCGTCTCGGTGCCGGTGGTGGTGTAAGACTCCCGCAGCGCCAGGTTGATCACCATGCCGCCCAGCGCGCCGAACGAGCCGGCGAACCCGATCAACGCCGCCGACCTGACGCGCTCCCAGTGCCTGCGCTCGGTGTTGCCCAGGTCCAGCGCGCGGCTGCGCTCGGCGAAGACCGAGGGGATGAGCTTGAACACCGAGCCCTTGCCGACGCCGCAGAAAATGAACAGGGCGATGAATCCGGCGATGTAGCCGGCGGTGGTGTAGAGCGACACCGGTGCGCCCGGGGCGCGGGTCAGGTCGTCGTGGGTGCTCACCGCGACCAGGAACCCGCCGGCGCCGATCATCGCGGCCAGCACGGTGAGCGTGACGCGGCCGCCGTCGAAGCGGTCGCCCAGCCTGCCGCCGATCACCCGCGCCACCGATCCGAGCAGCGGCCCGATGAAGGCGATCTCCGCGGCGTGCAGGGCCGCCTGCGCATGGGTCTGCCCGCCCGCGATCAGGTTGTGCGCGATGACCTGGCCGAACGCGAACGCGAAGCCGATGAACGACCCCGAGGCGCACATGTAGAGAAACGAGATCGCCCAGGTGTCGGGCACCGCAAGCACGGAGCGCACGTGCGCGACCTCGATGAAGTGGTCCAGGTTGTCCATGAACAGCGCGGCGCCGACGCCGACGACGGCCAGGAGCACCAGGTAGACGGCGCACACCCAATACGGCGCCTGGTTGCCCGCAGTGGCCAGCACGACGAGCCCGACGGCCTGGATGCTCGCCGCGCCCAGGTTGCCGATCCCGCCGGTGAGGCCCAGCGCGAAGCCCTTGCGACGCTGCGGGAAGAACGATTCGACATTGGCCAGCGAAGCCGCGTAGTTGCCGCCGCCCAGGCCGGTCAGCGCCGCGCACACCAGATACGGCCACAACGGCAGGCCGGGATGCGCCAACAGCACGATGGCGGCCACGGTGGGGGTCAGGAGCACCAGCGACGACACCACCGCCCAGTTGCGGCCGCCCAGCCGGGCCGTGGCCATGGCGTAGGGGATGCGCACCAGCGCCCCCACCAGCGCCGCGGTGGCGCCCACCAACAGCTTGTCGCCGGTGGAGAAACCGTAAACGGACTGCGGCATGAACAGCACCATGGCCGACCACAGGTACCAGATCGAAAAGGCGACATGCATGGTCGCGATGGACCAGACCAGATTGCGCCGGGCGATGACCTTGTTACCGGCTTCCCACGCCGCGTCGTCTTCGGGGTCCCAGTGCGAGATCCGTCGTGACCACCCCATCAAACCTGCCTCCCAGCCTCGACGCTCGTGCACGTCACACGCGGATGCCGGGTCGCCCGGCGGCCAGCCGATGTCGGTGGCTCCGCGGCGCTCGCCGGGCACCGGCCGTCCAGGATGCCAGGACTTCCCAAGCAATCCCGCATCGCGCGATGAGAATTTCCTGAGTCAACGCCGCGCGGGTTGGCCGATGTTGCGGCCGGGCCGAAATGCGTTCGCCCCGGGCGGTTTTGATTCGTGGATCGCGCCCGGCCCCGGCCATGCGGCCCCGCCGGCGTGATGAGACTGTTACACAACGCCATTGGTGTGCGGCGAAATCGTTGGCGCAAAACGTTATTGATTCGGAACCTTGCCGAGGGTCTGCAGCTTGCCGTCCGGGCCGATCCGGAACTTCACCGTTCCGATCCCGGTGGGACAGCACAGCTGATCATTTCCCTTCTGCCACTGGTATTGAACGGTGACGGTGTCATCCGAAGGTGGTAGCACGGTTATATACGGCTTCGGGTTCGAGGTGGGGCTACCCAGCGGCGTGTTGTGATCGAAGAACAGCAGTTGTTGCGGACTTGATTCGCTGGCGATCGTCGGGATGATCTGCACCCAGTGCAACCGGCAATTTCGCGTGTGCCCCCGGCCCATCTCGACCCAGATGGTGCCGGGAACGGCGATGGGAACCGCGGTGATGGCCCGGCGCACCGTGTCGGCCGTGGGCCCATCGGAGTCCTTGCAGGTGTCGGGCCGGGCCTGCGGTGGCGCGGTCGGCTTCCAGCCGCAGCCGGAGGCCAGCAAAACCAGAAAGATCACAATGAGCTGACGCACCCGGTGAGCTTAGCGAAGGCTGTGAATGTCCCATCGGTTTGGTCAAAAACCCCATTCCGAGAAGCGTTTCGAGGGCCGCGCTGAGTAACCTCAAGCGGGACGGGTGGTCAACGGTGACCTGCGCTAACGCGATCCTGAGCCCTGAATTCCCCCGGCGATTTCACACCGGTGCGTTGGCCGTTGAGAGGAAGAAGTAAACCGGGGGAAATTTCGAGCAGCGATGCCGAAACATGCCTGTTCCACAATGAACTCACCCGATACGGAGCTAACCCGTACGCACTCGACGGAGGGACGTAAGCGTGGCAAGGGAGTCCATGGCGCGTGAGAACGCCGTGAACACCATGTGCGCTTACTGCGGCGTCGGTTGCGGCATGGTGTTGCAGATCACAACGGACCCGAAAACCGGACGCGATCACGTCGCCAAGTCGGTTGGGAACAAGGAACATCCGGCTAACTTCGGCCGGTTGTGCACCAAGGGCGCCACCACCGCGGACATGCTCGGCGCGCCGGGACGGATGGACTCGGCGCATGCGCGAGCCGACCGCGGCGAACCACTCGAGCCCATCGACATGGACCAGGCGATCACCCAATGCGCGAAGCGGTTACGCGCGATCGTCGATGAGCACGGCGCGGACGCCTTCGCGATGTACGTGTCCGGCCAGATGTCCATCGAGGCGCAGTACCTGGCGAACAAACTGACCAAGGGCTTCATCGGCACCAACCAGATCGAGTCGAACTCGCGACTGTGCATGGCCAGCGCGGGTTCTGGTTACAAGCTCTCACTGGGCGCGGACGGACCTCCCGGGTCTTACCAGGACTTCGAGCATGCCGACGTCTTTTTCGTCATCGGCGCGAACATGGCCGACTGCCATCCCATCCTGTTCCTGCGCATGATGGACCGGGTCAAGGCCGGCGCAAAGCTGATCGTCGTCGACCCGCGCCGCACCGCGACCGCGGACAAGGCCGACCTGTTCCTGCAGATCGCGCCGGGATCGGATCTGGCACTGCTCAACGGATTGCTGCACCTGATCGTCGAGAACGGCCACACCGACGCCGATTTCATCGCCGAATTCACCGAAGGCTGGGAGGTGATGCCCAGTTTCCTGGAGCAGTACACCCCCGACATGGTCAGCGCGGTGACCGGCATCCCCGAAGCGGACATCCGCGCGGCAGCTCAAATGATCGGCGAGGCGGAGAGTTTCATGAGCTGCTGGACGATGGGTCTCAACCAGAGCACCCACGGCACCTGGAACACCAACGCCATCTGCAACCTGCACCTGGCCACCGGCGCGATCTGCAAGCCGGGCAGCGGCCCCTTCTCCCTCACCGGACAACCCAACGCGATGGGCGGTCGCGAGATGGGTTACATGGGGCCGGGATTGCCGGGCCAGCGCTCGGTGGCGTCCGACGACGACCGCGAATTCGTGGAAAACCTTTGGGGCATCCCCCACGGCACACTGCGCACGGAGGTGGGCAGCGGCACCATCGACATGTTCTCCCGGATGGCCGACGGGCAGATCAAGGCCTGCTGGATCATCTGCACCAATCCCGTTGCCTCCGTTGCCAACCGAAAGACGGTGCTGGCCGGGCTGGAGCGCGCCGAATTGGTGATAGCCCAAGACGCGTTCTTCGAGACCGAGACCAACGAATACGCTGACGTGTTGTTGCCCGCGACCCTCTGGGCGGAGTCCGAAGGGGTCATGGTTAATTCCGAGCGCAACATGACCTTGTTCCAGCCCGCGGTCCAGGCGCCGAGCCACGCGCTGCCCGACTGGCAGATCATCGCCCGGATCGCTTGCGAGATGGGCTTTTCGGAGGCATTCAGCTACGGCTCCGCCGAGGAAGTCTTCGAAGAGATCAAGCGGTTCTGGAACCCGAAGACCGGTTATGACCTGCGCGGCGTCAGCTACGAGCGGCTGCGTCGGGGCCCGCTGCAGTGGCCGTGCCCACCGGCGGGTGACGGTGACCGCAACCCGATCCGCTATCTCAACGACGGTGTCAGCCAGACGCGGCTGGTGCGCGAGGACGGCAGCGTGCCGCGACTGGCCTTCCCCACGGCGACGGGACGGGCGGTGTTCTTCGCCCGCCCGCACCTGATGCCCGAGGAGATGCCCGACGACGACTACCCGTTCCTGCTGAACACCGGTCGCCTGCCGCACCAATGGCACACGATGACCAAGACCGGCAAGGTCGCCAAGCTCAACAAGCTCAATCCCGGGCCGTTCGTCGAGATCCACCCCGACGACGCCGCGCGCCTGCAGATCGCCGACGACGATCAGGTCGAAATCTCTTCCCGCCGAGGACGTGCCGTGCTGCCCGCCGTCGTCAGCGACCGGGTGCGGCCCGGTAACTGCTTCGCGCCGTTCCACTGGAATGACGCGTTCGGCGAATACCTGTCGATCAACGCCGTCACCAACGATGCGGTCGACCCGATCTCCAACCAGCCCGAATTCAAGGCGTGCGCCGTCACGCTGACGAAGGTCGCCGTCTCGCAACCCGTTCCGGACACCGAGAAGCCGGCGCCCATCGACACACCAGAACCCGCGCCCACGGAGGTACGAGAAATCAGCGTGTCACAAATCGACGCCCTCGGTGAATTGCTGGGTGTGACAACACAACCCAAGCCGGAATTCAACGAGCTCGGTCGCACCTACCTGGCGGGCATGTTGTCCGGGCTTCGCTCGGACGCGGGTCGCAGCGCCAGCGGGGTGCCCACCCTGCCGCTGAGCGCGCCGTTCGATTCCCGCACCCGGCTCTGGGTGGACGGCCTTCTGGCGGGACTGTTTTCGCGTACCGACGGGGCCCGACCGGTGGCGCTGCCCGAAGGAACCCAACCCACACCGCTGGAGGCGGCCGCACAACCGCCCGCCGTCCCGGCCGATGCGAAACCCGCCGCCGAGCGCGCTCCCATCGTGGTGCTGTGGGCATCGCAGACCGGGAACGCGGAAGAACTCGCCGCCGAGGTCGCGGCGCAATTGGGCGCCGCCCAGCTTCCGGTTGCGCTGCAGAGCATGGACGACTTCACCGTGGCCGAGCTGGCGACGACGAAAGAACTGTTGTTCGTCACCAGCACAACCGGTGACGGCGAAGCGCCTGACAACGGCGCCGGCCTCTGGCGGGCGCTGACCGGCGAAAGTGCGCCGCGATTCACCGACACCCGCTATGCCGTGCTCGCCCTGGGCGACTCCAACTACGACGACTTCTGCGGTCACGGCCGCAAACTGGACGCGCGGCTGGCCGAGCTGGGGGCGACCCGCATCGCCGATCGGGTGGACTGCGAACCCGATTACGACGACACCGCGGCGAAGTGGGTGGCCAACGTCATCGACGCGCTGACCAAGACGCCGACGTCGGTCGGCGGCGACGGAGCCGCGGTGGCACCGGCCCGCACTGCGCCGGTTGCGACGCCGTCCCACTCCAATGGCCACGCGCCGAGCGCCTACAGCAAGAAGCACCCGCTGATCACCGGCATGGTCCGCAACACCGTGTTGAGTCAGCCGGAATCGACAAAAGACGTGCGGCACTTGGTGTTCGACCTGCCAGAAGAATCCGTGACCTACGAGGCCGGCGACGCGCTGGGGGTGTGGCCGCGCAACAGCGACGAGTTGGTCGACGAGTGGCTGTCGGTGACCGGGCTGAACGGCCAGACCCCCGTCGAGGTCGGCGAGCACGGGCTGATGTCGTTGCGCTCCGCGCTCACCGAGCGCATCGAGATCGCCCACATCAGCCGGGACCTGGTGCGATTCGTCCAGGAGCGCACCGGTGACCCGACGCTCGCGGAACTGCTGAAGCCGGAAAACAAGCGCGCACTGGCGGATTGGACATGGGGGCGCCAGTCCATCGACCTGCTGTCGAAGCTGCCGGTGTCCGCGTCGGCCCACGAGTGGCTGCGGGTCCTCAAGCGGCTTCAGCCGCGGCTGTACTCGATCTCGTCGAGTCCCAAAGCGTGTCCGGGGGAAGTTCACCTGACGGTCTCCCCGGTGCGGTTCAACTTCCAGGGCGTGCCGCGCCGTGGGGTGTGTTCGACCTACCTGGCCGACCGCTCCCCCGGCGATCGGGTCGCCGTCTATCTGCAGCAGTCGAGCAATTTCCGGCCGCCGAGCGAATCGGACACGCCGATGATCATGATCGGCCCCGGCACCGGCATCGCGCCCTTCCGCGGTTTCCTGCAGGAACGGCGCGCGCTCGGCCACACCGGACCGAACTGGCTGTTCTTCGGCGAGCAGCACGCAGCCACCGACTTCTACTACCGCGATGAGCTCGAACAAATGCGTGACGACGGGTTCCTCACCGAGCTGGACCTGGCGTTCTCCCGCGACCAGCAGCAGAAGGTCTACGTGCAGCACCTGATGCGCAACCGCGGGGCGCAGCTGTGGAGCTGGCTGCAGGACGGCGCCCAGCTGTACGTGTGCGGCACCGCGGATCCCATGGCCAAGGACGTCGACCGGGCGCTCTGCGAGATCGCCGCCGAGTTCGGCCAGCTCGACCCGGACGCGGCGAGGGACTACGTCCAGTCGCTCAGTGCCGACAAGCGCTACCACCGCGACGTCTACTAGGGCCGATCGGCCGCCGCCGCCCCAGCCGTAACACAGCAGAAACATCGCGCAACCGCCGCCGAAACTTCGGCGTCGCACGATGCACTCACAAGGTCGCGCACCTGAAGGAGTGACGTCATCGTGGCTCGGGAGTGTGATGGACCCGATCGGGTCATCAAGAACGGCTGCCCGCTGCAATGCCGGCTGCGATACGGCGGGACGGCCGACGAACTGGTCAGTGACCAGGTCGATTGGGCGGGGCTGCCCGTCAACCTGGATTTCGCGTTCTCGCGGGATCAACGCGACAAGGTCTTCTGGCAGCATCTGCTGCGCAGGCGCGGCACGCAGTTCGGGCCGTGGCGACACGGCGCTCACGTGTGCGTCTGCGAGGCCGCCGACGAGCGTGACGGCGCGGAAACGCTGCAGATCCGCTCAGATTCACATTGATCCGAACGTCGGCGTCGCCGGCCGGCCGGGGTAGTCGAAAAGCACAACGCTCACCCCGGGAGGACCCATGACCGCGACAGTCACCGATGCGATCACCTCGGCCGAGCTTCGTGAGCTGCTCGCCTCACCCACCGCCCCACGCGTTGTCGACGTGCGCACCCCGGCCGAGTTCGAGACCGCACACATCGCGGACTCTCACAACGTGCCACTCGACATGCTGGAAAACCACACCCGCGACATCGCCCGGCGCCTCGGCGGCGGGCGCGACGTCGTGCTGGTGTGCCGCTCCGGGCAACGCTCGGCCAAAGCCCACGCGCTGTTGCGCGATGCGGGAGTGACCGGCGGACGCGTCCTCGAGAACGGAATCATCGACTGGGAGGCACAGGGTTTCGCCGTCGACCGCGGCGCGCAGCGGTGGGAGCTCGAACGTCAGGTGCGCCTCGTCGCCGGATCCGTGGTGCTGTCCTCGGTGCTGGGCAGCGCCGCATTCCCTCGGCTCAAGTGGGTGGCGGCCGCGATCGGGGGCGGGTTGACTTTCGCCGCCCTGACCAACACGTGCGCGATGGCCACGGCCCTGTCCAAGCTGCCCTACAACCGTGGCGCCACACCGGATCCCGAAGCGGTCCTGTCCGCGCTCGGCAGCGAAGGCTAAGGGCTGGCGTCTTCGGTCGGTAATTCGGCACCCGTCCAGGCGCCGTAGCCGCCCAGCACGTCCGACACGTCGCCGTAGCCGGACGCCCGCAGGACGCTGGCGGCCACCATCGAGCGGGTACCACTCGCGCAGTAGACGACGACGGGCGCGTTCCGATCGATCTCCGACAACGAATCCGTCAGCGCCGGTAGGGGAATCACGCTCGCACCGGGAATGGTCCCGTCCTCCACTTCACCTGGCCCGCGCACGTCCACCACCTGCAACCGGGGCTCCGCGTCACGCAATCCGGCGAGTTGATGGACGCTCAAGCGGGATGCGGCCGACACGAGTTCGCCCCGCCGGGTGACAACTCGGGCCAGGCCGCGCAACTGGCCTACTACCCGGTCGAAACCCACTCGGGCAAGCCGGATCTTGGACTCACGGGCGTGCACGGGATCACCGACCAGCACGATGTCGCGATCCGGGGACAGCACGTTGCCTGCCCACTCGGCGAAGCGGCCCTGCAGGCTGACGTTGACAGCACCGCGCAGATGGCCGGAGGCATAATCACTCGGCTCCCGCGTGTCCAGGAGAACGGCGCCCCGTTCCGCAAGTTGCAACACGTCGTCGATGTCCAGCAGGGGCGGCGGGTCGTCATCGAGCAGCGGATGCGCCTCGGTGTTGCGTTTGGAGTCGAACTGGAAATAGGGCGGCTGCACCGATTGCCCGTCGGTGACCGCGGCGATGAATGCCTGCACGTCGGGCTTGTTCAGCGCATAGTTGCTCTTCTTCTGGTCGCCGATGGTCGAACTGGTCTCGCTCGAAAGCTGCTTGCCGCAAGATGATCCGGCGCCGTGCGCAGGGAACACCCGCGTGGCGTCGGGCAATGCGAGCAGTTTGTCGTGCAGGGACCGGTAGAGCGACGCGGCGAGCTCCTCGGCGGTGATGCCCGCGGACGAGCAGAGATCCGGCCGCCCGACGTCGCCGACGAACAGCGTGTCGCCGGTGAGGACACCGTAGGGCACCTCGTCGCCGCGATGCTCGTAGACCACGATGCATATCGACTCCGGGGTGTGGCCCGGCGTCGCCAGCACCTCGAACGTCACCTCGCCCAGGGAGATTCGCTGCCCATCGTGGAGCGGCTCGATCGAGAATTCGACGTCGGCGCCCTCCCCGTAGGAGATCACCGCCCCGGTGGCCTCCGCCAACTCCAGGTGGCCGCTGAGGAAGTCGGCATGGATATGCGTCTCGATGACGCGCTCTATGCGAAGCCCATGCTCGGCCGCCTGCTCGAGATAGACGGCGACGTCGCGGCGCGGGTCGACGACGACCGCACGACCGCTGCTCTCGTCCCCGATGAAGTAGGACGCCTGCGACAGGCAACTCAGATAGTGCTGCGTGAAGATCATGGAACGCCTCCCAGAGTAAATTCCCTCTGCCGCTTACCGTTTGGGTTGGTCCGGTTGCCCGTACACCGCGACCACCACGGTGCGGTCCATGCTGTTGTCCGACCACACACCGATGGCGGTGTTCGCGCAATCGCGAATGATCGCCATGTCATCGGGGTTGTAATACCACTGGTTGACCAGTTCCAGGCTGCTGATGGCGATGGCAGGGTTGATGGCCACCGTCTCGGCGGCCCTGCCGCGGAAGCCCGCGGCATTGGCGCGGTCTTGTGGCGTCGAGCCGTCGGAGCCGATGTCGTCGTTGATGTTTCGGTTGTTGATCATGTCGTCGGCGTGCCACTCGGCGGCCAGCGTGAGCGCGTTGTTCCTGACGACGTCGTTCGTGCAGCCCGCCTGGTGTTGCAGGGTGTAGACGGCGGACACCACCGCGCTGTTGAGCCGCTTGTTGTCGGCCTGCGCGGCCGGAGCCGCCACGGCGGCCGTGCCCACGAGGACAACGCCGGCGGCCGACCAGCGGCGTACCGAGAGTTCCATGACGGCTCCCCGAATCACACGGGGTCGAAGCGCGACACCAGCCACCGGCCGTCGACCTTGTCCAGCGTCACCCGCACGACCGGCTGGGTGTCGGTGGGAGCGCCCGTGCCGATGGTCACCGTCTGGTCGACATACACCAACGCCACGGCGTGATTCGCGGTCGCCGAAACTGACGCCGCGGCATTGGCTTTGGCCACCGACGAGATGTGCTTTTCCTTCGCGCCGGGCACGACGACCTGGCGGGTCAGCTCGGCGTAGGCGTCCTTGAACTCGCCGGTGAGCCGTTCGCGCGCCGCGGCGAGGTCCTTGTCCACCGTGTCGGCGTGATAGGTCAACAAGGTGACGGCGTCGTCACGGGCCGCCTGCACCGATTCGGCCCGGGCCCGTGCGAGATCGTCCGCCTCCCCCGCCGACCACTTGAGGTACCCGGCGCCGAGGGCCAACGCCAATGCCAGGGCGGGCAAGATCCCGTAGGCGAACACCCGTGACCACACGATGGGGCGGCTGGCCCGCTCGGGCTTCGGCTGCACCTCGGATTCGTCCGCCTCGGATTCCTGTTGCGCGCCTTTGGAATCCAGTTCGTCATCGGTGGTATCGACGTTCACGTCTTCCTTCAGTGTCGTCATGGCACGAACACCACGTTGGAGACCTTGGCGTCATCGCCGACGGATCTGACCTCGATTCGCATGCGCCATTCCCGCGGCGCCTCCTCGCCCCCAGCGGTGCGCGATTTCACCGCGACCGCCACCAGAACCTGCGCCGAGTCGCCGCGTTGGGATTCCAGTCCGGCATCGGTAACCGTCCCTTCCGATTTCGACTGCGCCGCCTTGACGACCTCCATGAACGGCTTGGAGCGCTGCTCGAAGTCGTCCCGGAACGCACCGGTGGCCAGATCGAGGATCCGCTGCACGTCGGCGTCGACCTGGGTGTAGTTGATCGTGGTGAGGTTCACCGCGCCCTGACGGGCCGTCGCGACGTACAGGCTCTGCCGGGCCTGAGCGTCGTGCTTTTGGTAGGCGCGGTACCCGAGCCAGCCGCTCAGGCCGGCCAGCGTCGCCACGATGAGGCCGCCGGCCACGAACGCCGACCCGGTGCGCGAAAGCCGCCGCGGCCGGGCGAACTCGCGCCACCGCGCGAGCCTGCCCGCGGGTGGGCTCTCACCGCCGTCGCCGTCTTCGGCATGGATCTTTTCCGCCTCTTCGGCCTCGGCCGGGTCGATATCCGCGGTCACGTCGAGTGCCGTTGGCTCCTCGACGTTTTCCTCCGTCGTGGGGGCATCGGGTTTGTCCGCCATGGTGCTCCTTCAACTCTCAGGGTTGCGGGACAAGGAGTGATTGCCAGGTCTTGGCGCGGGGGTGCGCCAGGTCCGACTCGGTATAGCGGCGCCCGTCCGGGCCGATGTATTCGCCGCTGGCCGGGTCATACGTCGCGACCGCTACCGGCGCCGGTGGCGGCGCCGTGCCCCGCGGCGGTGGCAGCCGCGGATCCTGGCCAGGTGGGTACTGCGGGACACCTTGACCGCTGGTGGTGGCATTGGGATCGCCCTTCCAGTTGTAACCCTCGTTGAGCGGCACGTAGTCTTCGTCGCTTTCGCACAGTTCGACGGTGGGCGCCCGCTTCCACGGCTTGCTCTCACACGGAATGTTGCGCACGCCACGGACATTGAACTCGGAGTCCTGCGGCACCCGGCAATACAGGTCGGCCGCGGGCCGGTCCGGAGCGTCGACGCTGGCCGGCGAGCGGCGCTGCGCCGGCGGCAGGTATCCCGTCGTGCAGGGCGGCGGCAGGTTGAGGTTGAGGTTGAAGTCCAGCTGGGCGCCCCGGTACTCCTGCTTGGTGTTCGAGCTCGGCACGATGATCGCCGCCATGGCCGCGATGCCCTGCGGCAGCAGCACCAGGAGTTGTTCGATGTCGTGGCGGTAGACGACCGCGATGTCGCCCAGGCTCACCAGGTTGGCGAACAGCACCGGCAGCGCCGGCGACACCCGGTCCAGCATCGCGCGCCCCTCTTCGATGCCGGAAGTGCCCTGTGTCAACAGGTCTCGCACCGCGGCGTCCTGCGCCTTGAACTGCGCCATGAGGGCCGCGGTGCGGCCGGCCCACGTGGCGATCGCACCGGATGTCTGCACCTGCGAGTCGAGCACCGGCGGCGCCTGGTCGATGAGGGCGGCGAGCGGGTCGACGGTCCGGCCGCCGGCGACGGCCAGTGCGGTCGACCCGTCGACGATGCGGGACAGTTCGGGCCCGAGGCCGCCAACCGCGCGGTTGGTCTCGTCGATCACGGTGCGCAGGTTGTCCCGTGGAATCGCCTGCAGCGCACGGTTGGTCATGTCGAGCAGGCGCCCGATGTCGACGGGGACGTCGACGTGCCCGGCGGTGATGAGGTCGCCGTCACGCAGCATGCGGGAATGCTGGCCGTCCTCCTTGCCGGGCTGGGGCGTCAGCTCGATGTACTGCTCCCCGATCGCCGAGCGGCTGTGCACCGACGCCTGCACGTCCGAGGGCACCTTGACCCCCGACCTCATGGCCAGCACCGCGCGCACCCCGGTGGCGGTCACGCCGACCGACTTGACCTGGCCCACGTCGGTACCGCGATAGGTGACCACCGAGGTCTCGTAAAGCCCACCCGATTGCGGCAGGTCGACCGTGACCTTGTACTCCCCGATCCCGAACAACGTGGCGGGCAGCTTCATGAAGTTGAATGCCATTGCGCCACAAGAAACAACGGTCACCAGCGTCAGGATTGACAGCTGGATCCATGTCCGGCGATTCAACCGAAGCACTCAGTACCCCCCGAAGTGGTACGGATAGGTCAGCGGGTTACCCCCGGTGACCGGGCTCGGCTGCATCCCGATAGTGCGGCCCCACTGCAGTTCGAGTTGGGTCAGGTTGCCTTCCCATCGCGAACCGGTGAACAGGCCCTGATCGATGCGGCTCAGCGTCAGGTCGACGACCAGGGTGAGGTTGGCGTAATCGCCGCGGAACCAGTTCCGCACGGTGGATGCCGGCCACGGGTAGGTCGCCAAGCCGTCGAGTCCCTTGGTGAGCGAGGGACCCGCGTCGGCGAGCGAGTGCAGCACCGGTGCGATGTTGCGCAGGTTGTTCACCAGGGATTCCCGGCTCTGGTGGATGGTGTCGGCGGCGATCGCGCTGAATTTGCCGACCTGATCGATGGTATCGGCGATCTTCGCGCGCTCCTTGGCCAGGACGTCCAGCGCCTTGGGCACGGACGTCAGCGCTTTGTCGACGACGGGGTCGTTGGCGGCGACCTGCCCGGCCAACGCGTTGAGATTCTCGGCAGCGGCGATGATGTCGTCGGTCTGGTCGTTGGTTTTGGCGATGAATTCGTCGATCTGACTCAGCAGGCTGCGCATGTCGTCCTCGCGGCCGGCGAATGCCTTGGCGACGGCCTGGGTGATCTCCTGCAGCTGCCCGATGCCGCCGCCGTTGAGCAGGATCGACACCGAGGCGAGCGTCTGCTCGGTGGTGGGATACAGGCTGGCGCGCGACAACGGGATGACCGACCCCGCCTTGAGTTGGCCGACCGGCCGCTCGCCTTTGGGCGGCGCGAGCTCGATGTGCATCGAGCCGAGCAGACTGGTCTGTCCGAGCTTGGCGGTCGAATTGGCCGGCAGGTGCACGTCGCCGTTGATCCGCATGGTCACCAGCGCGTGCCAATCCTGCAGCTCGATCTTGGTGACGTTGCCGACGTTGACGTCGTCCACCCGGACACGGGTGTTCTCCTGGATCGTGACGACATCGGGCATCTGCGCCTGGATCGTGTACGAACCGGGGCCCCCGCCCGCGGTGCCGGGCAGGCTGAACGAATTCAGGCCGCGCCAGCCGCACGCCGACAGGGCCCCAACGCATATCAGGCCGACGACCGCGGTCACCGCACGCCTCATGACGGCCCCGTCGGAAGCATCAGGTTCTGCAGCACCTCGATCGAGTTGGACGTGGTGTTCGCGGGAGGCGGTTCGGCCGGTGGTGGTTGATCGCCGAGGGCCGGCGGCTCGGGGGGCGGCGCCGGTGGTAGTCGTCGAGCAACTGGATGAGCTGGTTGGTGGCCGCGACCGGATCCGCGGAGATGCCCA
>NZ_BAAGDE010000082.1:0-18063 GCF_054660795.1 Mycobacterium sp. MUNTM1 | reverse complement strand
CAGCCCGACCGGAGACGCGGCGGGGGCCTGGGCCGGTGCCGGGGCGGCCGTGCCGGGGGCGCTCACGCGGAATCCGTTGATGATCGCGTCGGTGGCCGGGGCGTCGGCGACGCTCACCGCGCGATCGGTGGTCACCGACAGCGACACGAGGTATTTGTCGTGTCCCGAGGTGGCGATGACGTGACGCCGCGACGTGTTGAGCGTCAGGTCACCGTCGCGGTAGGTGCCTTCGACGATCGACGACGGGAAGCCGCCGAAATCGGTCATCGCGGCGTTGGTGGGTTGCCATGCCAGCAGCTTCTGGCTGTCCACGTAGCCATGGGTGATGGCCTCTTTCGGGTCGAAGTTGCCGACCAGTTTGTACACCACGACCTGCGCATTCGACGAATAAATGCTGCTGCCGTGCCGGTCGGCGATCACCGCGAACGCATCGGGCACGTTGGGATCAGGCACCTGGGTCCAGCGCGCGGGCACCGGCAGGGTGATGTCGAGTGCCTTGAAGCCCTCCGGCTTCTGCGCCTCGAGCTTCACGCCCTTCGACTGCAGGAATTCGCGGATGGTCCCGGATGTCGCGGGCGCGGGAGCCGGAGCGGGAGCCGGCGGGGTGACCGCGGCCGGCGCCGCGGTTCCCGGCGCGGTGGCGGTCGCCGGCGGAACGACCTGGTTGCCGGCCGGCGGGGCCGCCAGGTATCTGCTCGGCGGCACCAGCTCGGGCCCGAGGTTCTGCAAATTCTGCGGCGCCGGCACGGGGACCGCGGGGACGGGTGCCGGCGCCGGGGGCACCGGGTCTGCCGATGCCGTGCCGCCCGCAACAACCGCCAGGCCCATCAGGCCAGCGACCATACCGCCGAGAAGTGCCCGGTGGACGGGGACGATCTCAATCATCTGCGTCGGTCCTTCCAAAGGCGTCAGTACCAGAAGCCGTCGATAGTGGCTGACTGTAACTAGAGGTCAAAGGCGGTGAACAGGCTCGAAACACACCTGGGATGAACCTCTGATCGGCGCGCAACGGAACCGAGACCAACCTGTGGCCGGGGGCGCGTCGTGTCGGCCCTTATACCCTGTTCAGGTGACCGACTCCCCGACCGCTTCGCCGGCAAGCAGTTCTGGCGCCGCCGTGCCCGACTCTGATGCGCCGCCGCATCGCTACACCGCGGCGCTGGCGGGCCGCATCGAGAGCGCGTGGCAGGAGAAATGGGCGAAGCTCGGGACGTTCAACGTGCCCAACCCGGTCGGTTCGCTGGCTCCGGCAGACGGGGCCCCGGTCCCCGACGACAAATTGTTCGTGCAGGACATGTTTCCCTACCCGTCGGGGGAGGGGCTGCATGTCGGGCACCCGCTGGGCTACATCGCGACGGACGTATACGCCCGCTATTTCCGGATGACGGGCCGTAACGTGTTGCACGCGTTGGGGTTTGACGCCTTCGGGCTGCCCGCCGAGCAGTACGCGGTACAGACCGGCACCCACCCGCGCACCCGGACCGAGGCCAACGTCGTCAATTTCAAGCGCCAGCTGGGACGGTTGGGCCTCGCCCATGACAGCCGGCGCAGCTTCTCCACCACCGACGTCGAGTTCTACAAGTGGACCCAGTGGATCTTCCTGCAGATCTACAACGCCTGGTTCGACACCGCCGCCAACAAGGCCCGCCCCATCGCCGAGCTGGTCGCCGAATTTGAGTCCGGTGCGCGCGGCCTCGAGGACGGGCGGGACTGGGCGGGGCTGTCGGCGGGGGAGCGGGCCGATGTGATCGACGGCCACCGGTTGGTCTACCGGGCCGACTCGATGGTGAATTGGTGTCCCGGCCTGGGCACCGTACTGGCCAACGAAGAGGTGACCGCCGACGGCCGCAGCGACCGCGGCAACTTCCCGGTGTTCCGGAAAAGGTTGCGGCAGTGGATGATGCGGATCACCGCCTACTCCGATCGGCTTCTCGACGATCTCGACGTGCTGGACTGGCCCGAACCGGTCAAGACCATGCAGCGCAACTGGATCGGCCGGTCCACCGGCGCCAAAGCGCTTTTCGCGGCCAATCGGCGCGATGGCGAGACGGTCGACATCGAGGTGTTCACCACCCGGCCCGACACGCTGTTCGGTGCCACCTACTTGGTCCTGGCGCCCGAGCACGACCTGGTCGACGAGCTGGTGGCGAGCGCCTGGCCGGACGGCACCGACGCGCGCTGGACGTACGGCGCCGCGGCGCCGGGTGAGGCCGTCGCCGCCTACCGGCAGGCGATCGGGTCGAAGTCCGACCTCGAGCGCCAGGAGAGCAAGGCCAAGACCGGCGTCTTCCTGGGTAGTTATGCGACAAATCCCACCAACGGAAAGCCGGTGCCGATCTTCATCGCCGACTACGTGCTGGCCGGGTATGGCACCGGCGCGATCATGGCGGTCCCCGGCCACGACCAGCGCGACTGGGACTTCGCCCATGAGTTCGGCCTGCCGATCGTGGAAGTCATTGCCGGCGGCGACATTTCGGAATCCGCCTATGCCGGCGACGGGGTGCTGGTCAACTCCGGCTACCTCGACGGGTTGGACGTCGCCGCGGCCAAGGAAAAGATCACCGCCCGGCTGGAGGCCGAGGGCCGTGGCTCGGCGCGCATCGAATTCAAGTTGCGCGATTGGCTTTTCGCGCGCCAGCGGTACTGGGGCGAGCCGTTCCCCATCGTCTACGACGCCGACGGGCGCGCGCATGCGCTCGACGATGCCGCACTGCCTGTCGAGCTCCCCGACGTCCCGGACTACTCACCGGTGCTGTTCGATCCCGACGACGCCGACAGCGAACCGTCACCGCCGCTGGCCAAGGCGACGGAGTGGGTACACGTCGAGCTGGATCTCGGCGACGGTCTCAAGCCCTACAGCCGGGACACCAACGTGATGCCCCAATGGGCCGGCAGCTCCTGGTATGAACTGCGCTACACAGATCCGCATAACTCGGAACGGTTCGCCGCCTTGGAGAATGAGGCCTACTGGATGGGGCCGCGGCCGGCCGAGCATGGGCCGCAGGATCCCGGTGGCGTCGACTTGTATGTCGGTGGCGCCGAACACGCCGTGCTGCATCTGCTGTACGCGCGGTTCTGGCACAAGGTCCTCTACGACCTGGGTCACGTGAGCTCCCGGGAGCCCTATCGCCGGCTGGTCAACCAGGGCTACATCCAGGCCTTCGCCTACACCGACGCGCGCGGCTCGTACGTGCCGGCCGAGGAAGTCGTCGAACGCGACGGTGGCTTCGTCTACCCCGGACCCGGGGGAGAGGTAGAGGTCTTCCAAGAGTTCGGGAAAATCGGTAAGAGCCTGAAGAATTCGATCTCACCCGACGAAATCTGCGACGACTACGGCGCCGACACGCTGCGGGTCTACGAGATGTCGATGGGCCCGCTGGAGGCATCCCGGCCCTGGGCGACCAAGGACGTCGTCGGAGCCCACCGCTTCCTGCAGCGCGTATGGCGTTTGGTGGTCGACGAGCAGACCGGCGACACCCGCGTGGTCGACGGACCCGAGTTGGCAACCGCCACGCTGCGAGCGTTGCATCGCACCGTCGCCGGAGTCGCGGAAGACTATGCGGCACTGCGCAACAACACCGCCGCGGCCAAGCTGATCGAATACACCAACCATCTCACCAAGGAGCACCGCGACGCGGTGCCCCGCGCGGCGGTCGAGCCGCTGGTGCTGATGCTGGCGCCCCTGGCCCCGCATATGGCCGAGGAGTTGTGGCTGCGACTGGGCCACCAGACCCCGCTCGCGCACGGCCCCTTCCCGGTCGCCGACCCCGCCTATCTGGTCGACGACACGGTGGAATACCCCGTGCAGGTGAACGGCAAGGTGCGCGGCCGGGTGTTGGTGGCCGCCGACGCCGATCAGGACACCCTGAAGGCCGCCGCGCTCGCCGACGAAAAGGTCCAGGCGTTTCTGGCGGGCGCCAACCCACGCAAGGTGATCGTGGTCCCCGGCCGGCTGGTCAACCTGGTCGTCTAACGCCGCCTAACGTCCGGCGGGCCGCAGCACCACCTCGTGCAGGTGACCGTCGCGCGGGGTGGCCACCGCATGGGCGACCGCGGCCGCGACCGTTTCCGGCTTCAAAAAGTTGGCGGAGTCATACGTGCCGCCCTCGAACTCGATGAGCTCTCGCTGCATGTCGCTGTCGGTCCGTCCCGGATAGACCGTCGTCACCCGCAACTCCGGTTCGTCGCTGCGCAGCGAGTCCGCGAAGGCGCGCAGTGCGAACTTGCTGGACGAATAGGAGGCCATATCCCGCGAAGCGGTGCGCCCGGCACCGGAATTGATGAACACCACCTGGCCGCGCGCCTGGCGCAGCGCCGGCAACAGCGCCAGCGTAAGTTCCACCGGTCCAAAGACGTTCACGGCGAAGGTGGCGCGCCACTCGTCGACGTTCGAGTCGGCGACGCTGCCGGGGATGGCCAACCCCGCGTTGTGCACGAGCACGTCGAGCTCGTCCACAATTTCGCAGGCGGCTTCGATATCGCCGGAGTCGGTGAGGTCGAGGGGAAACGTGGTGGCGCCGAGCCGCTCCGCGACCGCGTCGAGCCGATCGGAGGGCCGGCCCGCCAGCAGCAGGGTGTGTGTGGGTGCCAGCGCTGCGGCGATGGCCGATCCGATACCGCCGCCGGCGCCGGTGATGAGTGCATTGGGCATGCCCTTCAGTTTACCGGCGCCGCAAATTCAAACGAAAAGCGTTGGTGGACGGTTCTTTTCAGGCTTCCTTGCGCGCGGGTGGCACGCCGGCGGGCCCGGACGTCGGGTCACCGGAGGCCAGCCGCTCCAGCGGAGCCAGTGCCTGCATCAGCGTGTTGAGGTCGGCCGCCGGGAGCTGGCTGAGCATCGCGGCCAGCGAGGCGCGCCGATTGGCCAGCGATTCACCGTGCACGGCCCGCCCCCGCGGGGTGATGTCCACGAGCACCGCACGCAGGTCGGACGGATCCCGGGAACGCTTGACCAGCCCCACCTTCTCCAGGCGCCGGATCGCCACCGTCGTGGTGGGAGTCCGCACCCGTTCGTGTGCGGCGAGATCGGTCATCCGGATCGGGCCCTGGTCGAGCAGCGTGACCAGGATCGACAATTGCGCCAGGGTCAGCTCCCCGGCCGCCGCGCCGCTGGGGTCACCCCGCCGGAGGATCGCGAACAATTTGGACAGCGCTCGGTGCAAACCCTCGGCGAGCTCGGCTACGTCGGCCGGGTTCGATTCGCTGTCCGCCATAAATCGGGAGTCTATCCCGATATGAGGTGCTTACAAGGGAGCTATTGCCCACCAGTTAGTGGAGATCAAAGCACTTGAGACAAAAACCGCTGCAGCCGTTCGGTCTGCGCGGCATCGAATATCTGCTCGGGAGGGCCCGATTCCACGACCTTGCCGTGATCCATAAACACCACGGCGTCGGATGCCGACCGCGCGAAACCCATTTCGTGGGTTACCACAACCATTGTCATGCCATCGGCGCCGAGGTCGGCAATGAGTTGCAGTATTCCCTTGACCATTTCGGGATCCAGCGCCGAGGTCGCCTCGTCGAAAAACATCACCTGCGGCGCCATGGCCAGCGCGCGGGCGATCGCCACCCGCTGCTGTTGCCCGCCGGACAGCATGCTGGGGCGGGCACCGGCCTTGTGCTTCAGGCCAACTCGATCCAGCTGCGTCATCGCCAGGTCGCGGGCCTCGTCGGCCGGCAGACGCCGCAACTTTCGAGGTGCCATCGCCACGTTGGCCAGGACGCTGAGGTGTGGAAAGAGATTGAAATGCTGGAACACCATCCCGATGCGCTGGCGCAACTCGTCGGGATCGTCGCGCAGCACCGATCGCCCATCCAGCAGAATGTCGCCACTGTCGGGCTCATACAAGCGGTTCAGGGTGCGCAGCAGTGTCGACTTACCCGAACCGGACGGCCCGATGATCGCCGTGGTGCTGCCCGCGGGCGCCTCGATATCGACGCCGCGCAACACCTTGCTTCCGCCCAGGGTTTGGTGAACGTCCTTGGCCGCCAGTGAAACTGACGCACGCCCGTGGATGCTGGAAGTCACGTGATCTCCTGGCCGAACGTCGTCGAGAGCAGATCGGCGTCGTCCTCCGGCGCGGCGGCGCGGCGGCCCCGCCGGAGCCGGGTGTCGATGTAATTCACCAAATGCGTTAGCGGGATGGTCAATAGCAGGTAGAAGAGACCCGCGGCCACCAACGGCGACAGGCTGCCGGTCTGCGCGTTGAGGTCCCGTCCCACCTGAAACAGCTCTCGTTGATCGGCGATCAGGCCGAGGAAATAGACCAGCGCGGAGGCCTTCAACAGCCCGATGGCCTGATTGACCAGGGCGGGCAGCACGCGGCGAATGCCCTGCGGCACCACCACCAACCGCATCGCGGTGACGTAGCTGAAGCCCAGGGCCCGGGACGCTTCCAGTTGTCCGGGGTCGACGCTTTGAATGCCGGAGCGCAGGATCTCGCCGATGTAGGCGGCGGCCATCAATCCCAGCGCGGCGATGCCGAGCGGGTAGGGGTTCTTGTTGGTCAGCCCGCTGACCAACGGGCCGATGCCCATCCCGATCAGCAAGATGATAACCACTTCGGGCAAGCCCCGGAAGATGTCGGTGTACACCCGGGCCGGCCAGCGCAGCCAGCGCCGGTGTGAGATCCCGGCCATCGCCAACACCATCCCGAACGCCAGGCCGATCACCAGGGCGCTGTTGGTCAGGATCAACGTGTTCGGCAGACCGGTGGTGAACAGCATGGGAATCGCCTGCCGGTACATATCCCAGTCGAAGAACGACTCACCCAACTGGGCCAGTGGAGATTTCGGGGCAGGCGGCCCCGCGGCCGAGCGGTGTTGTTTCGCGATCGCCGCGAAGTCCGGCAGCTTGGGCACGGGCGCCGCCTTGGAGCCAGGTTTCCATCCGGGCGGCACCGTCCGCGGTACCCATTGGCTGTACAGGTGCGCCCAGGTGCCGTCGGCGATGACGGCGTCCAGCCCGGAATTGAGCGCGTCGATCAACGGCTTGTTGCCCTTGGCGACCGCATAGGCCACGAAATTGCCTGGGCTGTAAGTATTCGCGGTCACCACCGCCGGATCGCCCGGGCGAATGACGGTCGCGGCAAGGGTCCCCGGCGCCACCCACGCGTCGATCTGGCGGGACTTCAGGCTGGCGTACAAGGTGGCGAAGCCCGGATATTTCACGGGTTGCAGATGCAACACGTCGACGACGTACGACTCCTCGACGGTGCCTTGCACGACGCCGATCCGCTGGCCGGCGGCGAGGTCGCCGAATTTGTGGATGGCCGAACCGGGCGGGACCACCAGCGAATAGAACCCGAAGTCGTAGCCGTTGGTGAAAGAGACGGTGTGCCGGCGGGCGTCGGTCGCTTTCACCGCTGCCGAGCCGACGTCGAAGCGCCGGGACGCCACCTGGGCGAGCAGCGCGGAAAAGTCGGTGCTGACGAAGCGGACCTGCAGGCCCAGCTTGTCGGCGATGGCGCGCAGCAATTGGTTGTCGAAGCCGCTGAATTCGCCGGTGGGATTGATGCAGATGTTGGGTGGGGCATCGGACAGCGTGCCGACGGTCAGGACACCCGGCACGCCGAGGCCTAGGGCGTTGACGTCGACCGCGTCGAGTGGCTCGACCGACGCCGTGGTGTCCCGGTCGTCCTCGCCGGTGGTCGGGCTCTCGGTGAGGTCTTTGGGCAGGGTCCGCGCGCTGTCCACGCCGGCCGGCGCGCATTGATTCCAGTCGGCGGCCGCCGGCGCGATTGGGCCACCCAGCACCAGGCCGCACATCATAACGAGTGTCGCGGCCAGGCCGAATGCCCTTCCGCGGCGCTCGGTGTGCCGGCCCACGCGCGAACTCATCAGTGTCACCGTAACGACTGAACGGCGACGCGGCCCGCTCAGCGTCGGTTCACAGCACCAGCGATGCTCCGTCGCAGATGGTGTCCGCGTCGGCGACCACCCGCAGCGGGCCGGGAACGACCCGACCGACGTCGTCGGGCGGGGTGAAGACCCGTCGCCGGAACAGTTCGGCCAGCATGGTCTGCGCCATCAGGTAGGAGCGGTCGACGCACGCGGCCCGCGCGGCTTCGGGGTCGCGGCGCTGTATCGCCGCGGTCTCGTCTTCATAGAACGGCAGCATCTCGTCGCGCCCGCTCTGATACGTCGTCCAGAACAGGCGGGGGATGAGATTCTGCGAGGCGCGGATCGTGGCATGTAGCCGCGGGCCGGCGTACTCCTCGTTGACGGTGCGCCGATATTCGGCCGCGATGTCGGTGAAGGCGCGCGAATCCTTCGCGGTGCGCAGCGAGCGCATCAGGGTGTCGAGCTGTCCCAGGATCCTCGGCGTCGGACTGGTCGCCGCGCGTGCGGACGCAATGCCATTCAGCATTCCGTCGAGCTCGTGGTGTTCGAGGACGGTCGCCTCATCGAACCTCTCGACGAATGCGCCGCGGTGATAACGGGTGGACACAATGCCGTCGTGTTCGAGTTGCACCAGTGCCTCTTGAATGGGCACCCGGCTTACTCCCAAGCCCAGCGCAATTTCATTGCGGTCGACGCGGTCCCCAGTGCGCAGCTTCCCGGTCAACAAGAGGTGGAGGATGTGCGAAACAACCAGGTCTTTTTCTTTGACCCCGTATTTCTTCGGCATCTTTTTGTTTCAGTCTCTTTCGCACCCGGTTCGGCCATCTAGCGGTGAGAGTTTCTCACGAATTGATGCGCGCGTTTAGGTGTTTGGCCGATGAACCTGAATACGGCTCGGCCGGTTTAGCGGCTGTCGCGCCACGTGCATAGCGCTTCAGCGGCGGTCAGGTCGTAATCCGGGCCATTCACGCCGACGGTCAGCAGCGTCACGCCCAGGGCGGTGAGGCCTTCCGCGTTGGCGATCAGCCCGTCGAGGCCCTCGCCGCGGCGCACACCGCTGTTGTTCTCGACGCCGGCTGACCTCTCGATCGTGGACGGGTCGCGCCCGACGGCGGCGCAATGTTCCTCCAGGACGGCCGCGGCCGCCGGATAGGTTTCGACGGTGGTGAAGCCGTGCCAGATGTCGCCGTATTCGGCGACCATGCGCAATGTCTTCCGCGGCCCCTTGCCGCCGATCAGGATCGGGATGTCGCGGGTGGGAGCCGGGTTCAGTTTGGCCAGCCGCGCGTTGATCCGGGGGAGTGCCCCCGCCAGGTCATCCAGGCGGCTGCCGGCGGTGCCGAATTCGTAGCCGTACTCGTCGTAGTCCTTTTGTTTCCAACCCGAACCGATGCCGAGGATGAGCCGGCCGTCGGAAATGTGGTCGACGGTGCGGGCCATATCGGCCAACAGCTCTGGATTGCGGTAGGAGTTGCACGTGACGAGCGCGCCGATCTGAATGCGCGACGTCTGCTCGGCCCAGGCCCCGAGCATCGTCCAGCATTCGAAATGCGCACCGTCGGGATCGCCGTAGAGCGGGAAGAAGTGATCCCAGTTGAAGGCGATGTCGACACCGATGTCCTCGCAGCGGCGGACGGCGTCGCGGATCTGGCCGTACTGCGGCGCGTGTTGCGGCTGCAGCTGGACGCCGATACGGATTCCGAACTCAGGGCTCATCACCCCACCGTAGGCTCAGCGCGCGTCGAGCACCCCACGCAGGATGTCGATCAGCGCGCGCGGCTGGTCGCTTTGCACGGAGTGCCCCGAGTTCTCCACGACGTGTGCGGAGCGGAAATGCTTTGCGCGACGGGCCAGCTCGGCCGCGTCGTCATCGCTGACGAAGCCCGACGTGCCACCGCGCACCAGCGTCACGGGTGCGAGCAAGGCGTCGACGTCGTCCCACAGGCCGGCGAAGTCGGGAAAAGTGCGGATGGCGTCATAGCGCCACGTCCACTGGCCGCTCTCCAGCTTGCGCGAGTTGTGGAACACCCCGCGGCGCAGAGCCTTCACCTCACGGTGCGGCGCCGCGGCGACCGTCAAGTCGAGCATGGCCTGGAAGCTGGGAAATTCGCGTTCCCCGTGCATCAGGGCCACGGTGCCCTGCTGCTCCTTGGTCATCTCGGAATGCCGTTGCAGCGCCGACGGAGTGACGTCGATCAGTACCAGTTCTTTGACCAGTTCGGGTGCCACCGCGCCCAGCCGGATCGCGGTCAATCCGCCCAGCGACATGCCGACGACGAGGTCGGCCGACGCGGCGTGTTCGCGCAGGATCGGCAGCAAGGTGTCGGCGTTGTGCTGGGGCGAGTAGTCGCCGTCCTCGCGCCAGGCGGAGTGGCCGTGGCCGGGAAGGTCGACCGCCAGCGCGGGTTCACCGAGGCCGACGACGATGGTGTCCCAGGTGTGCGCGTTCTGGCCGCCGCCGTGCACGAACACGATCCGTGGGGGAGTGCTGCCCCAGCGCAGGGCGCTGATCTTGCTTTCGCCCGCGCCGGACTCGACGCGTTCGCCGTCAGGCAGGGGACCGGAGACTCCGGCCTGCTCGGCGTTTTCGGCCAGCAGCGAGAATTCGGACAGCCCGGCCAGTTCGTCTTCGGAGATCTCGGTCACGATCTTTGACACTAGCTCTGGCGCCACCACCGGCCTATAGGACGTAGCGGCGGCGAACACCGTCGAAGCGCTGCCACATCGCGGCGGTACGCTCCGGCGCGCTCACCATGGCGGTCTCTTCGGGCAGGGCGCTCGGCAGTTCGTCGTGGTTGACCACCCGGGTGTCCAGCAGCGCGGGCTCACCCTCGAGCATGTGCCGGTAGGTCAGATTGCCACGTTCGAAGCCCTGGGTGTCCAGCCAGTTGTGCACGCCTGGATCATGGTGAGCCATAACCAGGCGGATGCGGCCGTCGTGGTCGACCTTGGTGCGGCTCGGCGTGTAGCTCACCGGGCGGTACAGGTAGTCCATGCTGTTGAAGAAGACGCCCATGTTGGTGAACATCCACAGCCCGTCGTGGGCGTCGAACTCGACGATCAGGGCCTCGTCGGCCGCCAGCTCCCAGTACATGTTGGCCGCGGCCCGGCCGCGTTTGTTGTCGGCGTCGGTGGCGCCGACGCGGGGGAACGTGTTGGGATGCTCGGCGTCGACACCGCCGTAGTTGAAGGGGAATTCGGGCCAATCGGACATCAAGCCGGTGACGAAGTCACCGGCCCACCGCATCGCGTCGACCATGTCGCTGGGGGTGGGCAACGGCTTGGGGGACGCCATGTCGATGCGTTCGATGCGCAACTGCGCCGGCGACTCGTCCCAGCGGTCAAACCCCTGGCGGATGAACAATTTTCGGGACTCCGGCGTGGTGGGCAGCCAGTTCGGCCCCCGTTCGCGGCCTCCGACGTAAAGCTCGAATTGCCCGTCTTCGCCGACATCAAGCTGGTGGCCGAGCAGGTTGGCCTCCGGTGTGTCGCCGAACGGCTCATGCAGGACGCCCGGGCCGGGCGTGCGCCGTCCCTGCACCGTGACGTTGAAAAAGCGCGAGGTGCCCCGGGTGCCGGTGAGGCGGTAGGTGGAGCGCCCGTCGATCCAGGCCTGTTGATAGGTGAAGTCGGCGCAGTCCCCGCCGAGTTTGCGGGTGGGACCGCAGAAGGCATGCAGCACCGGGTAGCCGGTGTCGCGGGTCTCGAGCGCCAGATCGAAGGCTTGGCCCAGGTTTTGGGTGAGAAATCGGTAGGCGTCGGCACGCTGTGATGCGGCGGCAGGGTTGGCATCTTTGAACACCTGACGGCCCGCGCGCTCCAGCTGGGTACAGAATTCGGCCCACGCCGAGTGCAGTGCCGCGTCGTCCGGTCCGTCGCCGAAACCCATTGTCATGCACCCAATCTGTTCAGCAGCGCGCCGACGACGTCGCAGGCGCGGCGCGCGGCCTGCAGGCGGCCCTCCGCGTCGATGCGTGGCCCGATCAGTTCCAGGTCGAATCCGTGCGCGTAACCACCGGCAAGGGCCTGGGCGAGGAACGCTTCGAGCGGGATCGCACCGTCGCCGGGCACCGCGCGACCCGGAAGCGCACGGTCACCCAGCACGTAGTCGCTGAGCTGGATGAGCTCGGTGCGCGGCAATGCCCGCTGCACCATCGCTTCGAAATCGCCCTCCGCCCAGCAGTGGAACAGCTCGATACAGATTCCGAGCCCGCTCATCTCGGCCAGTGTGACGGTATCGCGCAGGGTGTGTGCGAAATGAATGTCGGCATAGAGGCTCGACGCATTCTCGATCGCCAGCGCCACCCCCGCCCGCCTCGCGTGCCCGACGCAGGGGGCGATGGTGGCGGTGAAGCGGTCGGCGGCCTGCGCCCAGGTCAGTGCGCCCCGGCCGCCGGTGAGCAGGTAGACCACCCGCGCGCCCACCGCGGCCGCGGCATCGATCACCGCCAGCAGCGCATCGCGCGCCGCGGTCCCAGGTGCGTCGAGTCGGCCACCGCCGAAGATGTGGCACACGGCCTCCACGCTGTAGGTATTGCGCTGCAACAGTTTTGGAAACTGGGGGTCGAGCAGCTCGCTGTCCAAGACGCTGAGCCGCGACACGCCGAGGGCCGCCCAATGCCGTTCCAGCTCGGCCAGCGGTGCGCCGAAAAACGTGACGTCGTGGACCGACAGGCGTTTGTGCGGTGGCGTCACGTCAGCCCCGGGTTTCAATCTCGACACCGAATCGTTCACGGAATGGTTGGAATTCGGCGTGCAGCGCGTCGAGGTCTTCGCCGATGTCGATCAGCAGCTGGGTGGAGTAGCGGAACTTGCCGTAGCGGTCCCCGCGGTTGTTGGCCAGGTAGTCGCGCATCGCCGATTCGGCCTCGGGCGTGAGTTTGCGCCCGGCGAAGTCGTAATACCGCCGGACCGTGGCGATTTGATCGGCGACGAAGTCGGTATAGCGGATGTGCAGGATGCGCGGATCGTCGACCATCGGGTTGCTCATGGTGTTGGCGACGCCGTCGCGCGTCAACGCCAGATGCATCTTCGCCAGGGCGTGCAGGTCGACGGGCCCGACCATGCCTTCGGCGATGTCGGCCATCATCATCGCGCGCGAGGCCGCGACCTGCACCGGGTCGCGGTGCAGCCAGACCAACGTGGCATCGGGGTAGGCGTCGAACATCTCCTTGAGCCGGAATCCGTGGAACCCCTTCAGCACCCAGTATTTTCGAGGGCGTTGGAATTGCAATTGTTGCAGCATGGCCTTGTGCAGCCGGTACTGCGCGGCCGGTTCGGTGGCCAGGCCGCCGACCAGCGACTGCATGGGCACCCGCCACCACGCGGTCGGCGTCATCACCCGGAAGTCGAACGCCCAGGTGCGCTCGTCTTCGGGGAGTCCGTCGCCCAGCATGTCGTTGTAGGGGTGGCTGTGCAGCCACTTCGGCATCTTGGCGTTGATCTCGCGCCAGTCCGCGTCGGCGCGCGCCCGGCGGTCGTCATCGGGTGCGGCCAGCCCCGGCGGTGGGGACGGATACATCACCTCCCAGAATCGCAGCGCGCGGGCGTGTGGGTCGACGGACATCAGGGCGTGCATCAGCGTTGTCCCCGAACGGGGTTCGCCGGTGACGAACATCGGCGATTCGATGATCTCGGCACCGATCGGGTAGCGGTGGCGGTCTTCGATGAGCTCAAGGCGCGACGTCAGCAGCCAGCGGCACACCTGCGCGGCTTCGAAGCGGCCATCGGCATCCAGTCCCAGGCCGTTGAGGTGGTCGACGGCGACGGCGAAGCGCTCGGGCAGGGTGGGATCGCCGTAGTCGCGCAGCCCGGTCTCCGCCTCGGCGGCGGCGAGCATCTCCGCGGCGTCCAAACGCGTTGTCACGTCAGGTCTCCGCACAGCCGCATCAGTTCGTCCTCGGCCGCGCGGACATTGGCCGCCGAAGCCTGCGCGTATTGCACGCCCGCCATGGCGCCGTAGTCGAGGATCTTGGGCACGCGCAGGCCCGCGTCGACGTATGTCTTGACGATCTTGGCGACTTCTTTCGGCGTGCCATGCGGTACGACGGCGAGCACCATCTCGGGTCGCACGTTGTCCAGAAATTCCACGATCCGCTCGCGGGTGAGCACGGCCGGGTCGATGTCCTGGAATCCGCGCCAGCCCTCGCCCATCGGGTGGGCGAATCCGAAGTCGTGCAACGTCTTTGCGGAGACCTGCAGCAGAAAGGCCTTCACCAGCGGAGCCCGCAGGATCTCGGCGAGGGCGCCGTCGTCCGCACCGATCAGGCACACCTGGATGAAGCAGGGGGTGATCGCCATCGGGTCGCGGCCGGCGCGGTCCGCGGATGCCCTTACCGCGGCGAGCATCTGGGCGTAGTGCTCGGGTGTCCAGGCGCCCGCCGGCCACCACCCGTCGGCGTAGCGGCCCGCGATGTCGAGCATTCGTGGGCCGCTGGCGCCGATCCAGATCGGGGGCACCCGGCCCTCGTACGGTTCGGTGTCCAGGCGGGCATGGTGCAGCGAATAGAATTGGCCGTCGAAGTCGACCGGGCCGTCGCTGCGCCAGAGCATCTGGATCACCGCCAGCGCCTCCTCGAAACGGCTGACCGAGCGCGAGAAGTCAAAGCCGTAGGGCAGCGTGTTTTCGCTCTCGCCGCTGCCCAGCCCCAGGACGAAACGTCCCTTGGCGAGGTGATCGATGGTCAGCGCCGTCTGCGCGAGCATGGCGGGATGGCGGCGCACGGTGTCGACCACGGCGCTGACCAAAGGAACCCGCTCGGTCAGTGCGGCGGCCGCGGCCGCAACCGCGAGCCCGTCCAGGTGGCGGTGCGGCGAGGGGGAAGCGGCGGCCAGGTCGGTGAATTCGGGAGTCCAGATCGAGTCCGGCCAGAAGCTGACCATGTGATCGGGCAGCCAGATGGAGTGGTACCGGCCGCTGTCGAGTCCCGCGAGCCCGGAGAGGTCGAGGGGAAGCGTCGTTCGGAGGAACGCTGCGGGTTGAACCTTCATCAGTTAGTGATGCTAAGCGACTGCACAGCATTGTGTCGACGAATTGGGTGTGCGGTCCGGGCCTCGACTGTGCGGCCAGGGCGCGGTTGTGGCGAAACATCCGCCGTGTGCGCACACGGAAAGCCGTCAGCGCACACCCAAACGAGTAGGGGCGGAGCCGCTCGATGCGGCCCCGCCCCACACTCGGTGAAAGCGAACTACTTCGCGTCGATGATGAACTCTTCGAGCTGCGCGCGGGCGATGTCGTCGGGCAGCTGCTGCGGTGGGCTCTTCATCAGGTAGGCCGACGCCGGGATCACCGGGCCGCCGATGCCGCGGTCCTTCGCGATCTTGGCGGCGCGCACCGCGTCGATGATGACGCCCGCGGAGTTCGGCGAGTCCCAGACCTCGAGCTTGTACTCCAGGTTCAGCGGCACATCACCGAAGGCGCGGCCTTCCAGCCGCACGTAGGCCCACTTGCGGTCGTCGAGCCAGCCGACGTGATCGGACGGGCCAATGTGCACGTCGCGCGTCTTGAACTCGCGCTGCACGTTGGAGGTCACGGCCTGCGTCTTGGAGATCTTCTTGGACTCCAGCCGCTCGCGCTCGAGCATGTTGAGGAAGTCCATGTTGCCGCCGACGTTGAGCTGCATGGTGCGGTCCAGCTGCACGCCGCGGTCCTCGAACAGCTTGGCCATCACGCGGTGGGTGATCGTCGCACCGACCTGGCTCTTGATGTCGTCGCCGACGATCGGCACGCCGGCGTCGGCGAATTTCTTGGCCCACACCGGGTCCGACGCGATGAACACCGGCAGCGCGTTGACGAACGCCACGTTGGCGTCGATCGCGCACTGGGCGTAGAACTTGTCGGCCTCTTCGGAGCCCACCGGCAGGTAGGAGACCAGCACGTCGACGTCGGCCTCGCGCAGCGCCTGGACCACGTCGACGGCCTCGACGTCGGACACCTCGATGGTGTCGGCGTAGTACTTGCCGATGCCGTCGAGCGTCGGCCCGCGCTGCACCGTCACATTGGTGGGCGGCACGTCGGCGATCTTGATGGTGTTGTTCTCCGACGCGAAGATCGCCTCGGACAGGTCGAAGCCGACCTTCTTGGCGTCCACGTCGAACGCCGCGACGAACTTCACGTCGCGGACGTGGTACTGACCGAACTTCACGTGCATCAAGCCGGGCACGGTGCTGTTCGCGTCGGCGTCGTAGTAGTACTGCACGCCCTGAACCAGCGAAGACGCGCAGTTACCGACGCCGACAATGGCGACTCGTACCTCCGTCGACGCCTGCGGCGCGTTCTGCTCACTCATATGGGCGTTCTCCTAACCTCTAACCACTGACTGGGATGCTGGGTTCGTGCGGGGATTTACGTTTGCTCGGAGAGGCCGGGCATAGCCCGCTCCGCAGCAATGAGCTCGTTGAGCCACTTGACTTCGCGCTCACTGGACTCGAGCCCTAATTGATGAAGCTGACGGGTGTAGCGGTCGAACGAGCTACTGGCCCGCGCAACTGCTTCGCGCAGGCCTTCCCGTCGTTCCTCGACCTGACGGCGGCGGCCTTCCAGAATGCGCATCCGCGCCTCTGCCGGAGTCCGGTTGAAGAACGCCAGGTGTACCCCGAAGCCGTCGTCGGTGTAGTTGTGCGGACCCGTGTCGGCCACCAGCTCACCGAAGCGCCGACGGCCATCGTCGGTCAGCTGGTAGACGCGCCGGGCCCGCCGGACCGGCGTCCCGGCCGGGGCGGCATCCTCGGCGATCAACCCTTCGGCCTGCATGCGCCGCAGGGCGGGGTAGAGCGATCCGTACGAGAACGCCCGGAACGCACCGAGGAGACCGGTCAGCCGCTTGCGCAACTCGTAGCCGTGCATGGGCGACTCGATGAGGAGACCCAGGATGGCAAGCTCCAGCATCGATTCACCCCCTTTTTTGCGTGGCTGGTTACGACGGTTCGACGCCTCGCGCAATCGTATCGTCTCGATATATTAGCCACAACACCACTGACTGTTGGTTTGCCGTTCGTCACAGTGCAGGGTGTGAAATGAGCCGAGAAACCGGTTCTTACGTCGGCAAACTCATCTGCTTGACGGTGCCGTCACCGGCGAAGGTGATATGCCTGCCTCCGTAGTCGCTCGAGACATACAGCGACAGTGAGAGCGCACCCGGCGTGGTCGGGTCGGTGGCCGGCTCGATGATCAGGTACGTGGATTTCACGTCGGACGGCCGCATGTACAGCGTTTCGGGGGCGCCGCGCATGATGCCCACGGTCTTCGTCACGTCGAATTTGGCCGGGATGATCGCGGGAGTCCGAATCCGGTTTGGCGCAGAAACCACTGCCGATTGCCCGGCACGGGCCGCCACGGTTCGGTTGCGTATCACCGGTCGGGATGGCGACGTACTCTGGTGGGCGTGCGACTGCAGCGACAAGTGGTGGACTACGCGCTCCGACGGCGCTCACTGCTGGCCCAGGTGTACTCGGGCCGCACCGGTGTGTCCGAGGTTTGCGACGCGAACCCGTATCTGCTGCGCGCCGCCAAGTTTCACGGGAAACCGAGCCAGGTCATGTGCCCGATCTGCCGCAAGGAGCAGCTGACGCTGGTGTCGTGGGTGTTCGGCGAGCACCTCGGTGCGGTGTCGGGCTCGGCGCGTACGGCCGAAGAATTGGTGATACTGGCAACCCGCTTCGAGGAGTTCGCCGTCCACGTGGTTGAGGTGTGCCGGACCTGCAGCTGGAACCATCTCGTCAAGTCCTATGTGCTCGGCGCGGCGCGCACGGCACCTCCTCCGAGGGGTACCGGCCGCACGCGGACGGCGCGCAACAACGCCCGCACGGCCATTGAATAACGAAGGACGCCACGGCCAGTCGTCCGGTGACCAACGTGGGCCCGCGACTGAGCATGTAGGCAATCAGAGTGCTGACAAGCGCCCGGAGCCCGACCGTCCGGACGCCGATCGTCGCGATCCCGGACGCCGGGAAGCGCCGCCGACGATCAACCGCCGCCGTAAGGCCCCGCCCGACGATCGGCTGACCACGATCCTGCCGGCCGTCCAAGACGGCGGGGCGCCCCGGCGCTCCGACCCCATTGAGGAAGTCAAAGCCGCGCTCGCCGGACCCGCGTCGACACCCTTGCGACGCGACGCGCTCGACGAGGTCAAGGCCGCACTCGACGGCCGAGGGCCGACGTCCGGTCGACAGGAGCGGCCCGGTGTTGGCGGTGGTCCGCCGGGCGGCCCGCCCCCTCCGCCC